>JAYTMY010000049.1:0-5542 GCA_043748535.1 Lentisphaeraceae bacterium
TGGTCAGCAGCAGCTTCTGGCCGGCTGAGGCGAACAGCGCACTGGTGATCAAATCAGATGAATCCACGGACTCCACCGAGCACTTGGTGATGGGGCGCGACGGCTGCCTTCTGACGGGAGATGCCTATCTCTTCCATGTCCGCGGCAATCTCACTTGGAACATCAGTGACGCGGCAGCTTATTGGCAGGCCTTTGGCAACAACGAGGGCGATGTCGTTAAAACCGGCAAACAGGCCGAAAGCATCTTGCGTCAAGTGCTTGATTCGGCTCTTTTGGGCGAAGCGGCGAAACGCAAAGTCGACGATGCTTTCTACACCGACCTCAACGGCTACCGTCTCGCGGTGACGAAGAACCTCAGTGATCGTCTGCAGACGCAAAAATTCGGCATCACCGTTTCCCGTCTCGAGATCAAATCCGAGGATCGCCGCGCCATCCGTCTGGTGCAAGGCACCTTCAACAACGTCGTTGCGGCCCAGTCCAATGCCAGCTCGCGAATCAACGCGGCGAAGAAGCAGGCGCTGGAAATCGCCGGCCAGGCGGATGCCGAGTCACGCAGGATTCTCGCCGATGCCGCCGTGTACCGTGAAAACATGATGGTTAGCACCGAGAACAAGGCGCGCAAGATGGAATCTTTCTTGAAAGTCTATGACCCCAGAAATCCCGAAGCCTCCTTGGCCAGTCTGTATCTCAGCACCCTCGGCGAATCTCTCGCTGCGGTGCAAGAAAAATACCTGATCAAAAAAGGCGATAACCAGGAACTGCGCCTGCAACTCAGCCGCTTGCCCAAGGCTAAGACTGAGCCGATGAAACCCTGATAGCCCTTGCAGCGACAAGGTCGGAATCTATTGCCTTAAGAATGCCCGCTTCATCGGGCTCAAAAATTCAGGAGAGACGCCATGAAGTCGTGGATCTGGACAGCCTCCCTCAGTGACCCGCGGGTCGCTTTCCGCCGTGAATTCACTATCGACCGTCCGCCTCTCGAGGCTCGCCTCGACTTTGCCTCCGTCGGCCCCTTCCTCATCCTGGTCAACGGCGAAGTCGTCTTCGCCGGCCCCGCTCCTGCCCCGGAAGGCCACTGTTCTTTGCATCAGCTCGACATCACCTTCCTGATGCAGGCCGGCCGCAACAGCATCTGCGCCTTGGTGCAGGGGGCCGATGCCGCCGCTCCTGGCTTCTGCTGCATTCTGACGGCTGACGGCCAGCGCCTGATTGAGAGCGATGATTCCTGGCTTGCCCTCAGCGCCGAGTCGTCCCGAGTATCACCCTCGCGAGGCCCCGGTCATGGTCGTTGCGAATTGCACGATTTGTCGCTACTGCCTGAGGATTGGGCGAGTCCTGATGCCTCTGGCGCCGCTTGGAAGCCGGCCACTTTGCTCGGCCCAGCTCCCGGTCGCTACGCCTGGTCCGTTCATCAGATCAAGGCGCCGCTGAACCAGGCGCCGCTGAAACAAACCGTCGCCCGCGGCAAGATGCTGCCTGCCGCCGCCTGCCTGCCCCTCGATGTCGCCTCCCTCCGCCGAGGCGGTGCCATCCTCGCCACCGCCTCGCTCCGACTGCCGAGCGGCAGCCATGCCTTGGTGGTCGTCTGCGATGGTGAATGGGCCCTCGATATCGGCGATACCACGGTCCTCAGCGGTAATGGCCACCGCCTCGTCCACAGCTGCGAAATCGATCTCCCCGAAGATTGGGTCGAAGTCCGCTTCCGCGCCGTCTGCGACCAGCGCCTCTGTGGCGCCACCTTGGTTTTCCCCGGGCTCAGTCCCGAATCCGTCGCCCTGCATCAGCTTCCGGATGACGAGGCCGAAGCCGGCTGGCTCGTGGCTCACCTCAAGGTGCCCTTCGCCCGTTCCGCCGGCATCTCCCTGGCCCTGCCCGAGTTCAGTCCCTCGCCCCTCGGCGGTGCCGATGCCGCCGCCTGGCTTTCATCCTTCACTTTCAGCAACGAGCTGTCGGCCGCCGAAGCCTTCAGCAGCCTCAGCCTGAGCCCTGGCGAATATGCCAGCTTGGACCTCGGACGCCGCAGCATCGCCCTGCCGCAATTGCAGCTGGAAGGCAGCGCCGGCGATGTCGTCGATATTCTCCTCACCGAAGAACTCACTGACGGGGTTCCCGAGCCGATTTCCCATGGCATCCGCCGGGTGGACACCATTGTCCTCTCCGGTCATCTCGACAGCTGGAGCCCGGTGGTCTTTAGCGGCTTCCGCTATGTCAGCATCGCCGTCCGTTCCGCTGCTGGCAGCGTCGAAGTGAGCAACGCCAATGTCCTTCTTCCCGGTCGCGACCGCGATGCGGCTCTGTCGACCTTCGACTGCTCCGATGCCCGCCTGAAAAAGGTCTGGGAACGGGCCGCCGAAGCCGCCGATGGCTGCTGCGAACTGCAGCTGCGCGACGCCGTGTCCTCACCCGCCGGTCAAAATCTCTTTTCCGCCTCGCTGCTCGGCGGTGCCAGCCTGTGGACCTGCGCCGATCTCAGTCCCTACCGCCAGGCTTTGCTCGACTTTGCCGCCGCCCAGTTCGAAACCGGTGAGATCCCCGCCAGCGTCCCCTGTGGCGATGAAGGCGACCCGCTCGCCTCGATGATGTGGGTCATCTGGCTGCAGAAACACGCCCTCTTCACCGGCGAGCGCGAAACCGTCGCTGCCGCCGCTCCCGCCCTCAGTGCCTTGCTGGAGTGGTTCAGCCGCGAAGCCTCCTCTTCGGGCCTCATTCTCGAGAATGGCGGCGTCAACGCCTTGGTCAACGCCCTCTTCTGCCGTGCCCTGCAAGCCGCTGCCTGGCTGATGGAGTTCATGGACAACGAGGAGGAAGCCGCTCTCTATCGGGTCCAGGCCGAGCAAGTCGGTGGAGCTCTGCGCAATCTTTGTTGGCCGGAAGGCGAGCATGAAGAGGCTGGCTACGAAGAGACCGTAGCCGCCATCTATGCCGGTATCCTGCCGGAAGACCAAGCACAGGCGCTTTTTGATCGCTGGCACAACGCCGCCGCGCCTTTCTGGAGGGACGATGTCAGTGCCGATGAACGCAGCCCCTTCCATGCCCTCCTCGCCATCGAAGCCGCCCTCAATCTCGGGCGCAATCACTGGGCCGTCAATTTCATCGCCGAGTTCTGGACCGCCGAAGAGCATGCCCCCTGCAGCGTCTTCAGCAGTATCCCGGCGCCGTATTTGATCAGCGAACTGATCGGCATTCGCCCGGCTGCCCCGGGCTTCGCCCAAGTCTTCTTGAACCCCCTCGATAGCGGCGTCAAATCAGCGAAATGCCGCCTCCAGACTCCCCACGGCAACCTCACGGTCGAATGGGTCCGCCGCAACGACGGCGCCTATGACTTCACCATCAACTCGTCCTTCGCCGTCGACGTGATTTCCGAGCTGCCAGCGGAGCTAAATGCCCGCTGCGCCTTCCGAGTCAATGAAGAAGTCTCGGTGATGGTCAAAGAGAAGTGAAAAGGGGGCTTGCAATTATTTGATCAGACAGTATTCTCAGCGCTCCCGTCCCCTTTCTTAGAGGGAACAGAACCAATCTCCTAAAGAGAAGCACAAGAAGGATTTCATCATGTACGCAGTTATCTCCACCGGCGGCAAACAGCTGACCGTCAAGGAAGGCGACGTGGTCAAAGTCGAAAAGCTCCTCGGCGACGTCGGCACCAAGGCCCAGTTTGATACTGTCTTGGCCATCGGCGGAACTGAGCAGCCCGTTTTCGGCTCCCCCAACGTCACAGGCGCCTCCGTCTCTTACGAAATCGTCGGCGAAGGCCGCGGTGAAAAAGTTATCATCTTCAAGATGAAACGCCGTAAGAGCTATCGCCGTTTGAAAGGTCACCGTCAGGACTACACCGAGATCCGTATCACCGGTATCAAGGCCTGATTCTTTCAGACTTCCGATTCACCCCCGCCCTTCACCGGTCGGGGGTGTTTCATTTTTAGCTGATATCAGGCGTTTTTAGACACCCGCCAAATACAGAGCCGTGATCACCAGAGCATTGCCGATTTCGCCATCGCGAATGCGGCTGCTGAGCTCGCTGGCAGGCAGGAGCAGGACCTCGATGTCCTCACCTTCGTCCTGAGCTCGTTCCGTCGCTAAAAAACAGCCTTCGGCAAGGACTGTATAAAGGGTGTTTCCCTGAATCGCGGGATTGGGATTGGTGGCGCCGATTAGCCGCGCCGAGGCGGCGTGATATCCGGTTTCTTCCGCCAGCTCGCGCAGCCCGGCGAGCAGCGGATCGGGATCCGCCGCGTCGATGCAGCCACCGGGAATCTCCAGCTCGTTGCGCTGCGAACCGTGGCGATATTGACGGATCATCACCAGCTCGCCGCCGGCGGTGATCGCAACCACATTGACCCAATCAGGAAAGCGCAGGCTGAAGTAGTCGCCGGCGTGACCGTTGCGCGGATTGACGGCGCGTTCTGCGTCGACCGCAAGGATGCGACATTGGAAAAGAGTACGGCGGTCGAAGCGCTCCCAAGCGGCGGGATGAGTGTTCATGTCGGTCTCCGTGTCGGGATGCATAAATTCTCTCAGATGCGGCGTCACCCGCTCCTCCAGCAAGACCATCAGCTCGGGCTGGAGATAGCGATATTCGTCGCGGATACCGAGGCAGATGACGCGCTGCGATTTAAGATGGCACCGGAAGCCTTCCGCGAGGCGGCGCCGATGGCTCTCCTCCATCACAAAAATGATCTCAGCCCAATCCAATAGCTCGCCGCACACCGGACTCGGCGATTTCGCATCGAGCCCTGCCGAAGCCACCTCGATGCCCGGGTGTCCGGCGAAGAGATGCTCAGCACTTGGCGAGCGCAAGCGGTTTTTGCCGCAGATGAAAAGGACTCGGGTCATGAGGGCCTTGCAGGGTTTGACTGGATTGATGCTAACTTGAAAGCCGAATTGCCAAAAAGGGAGCCCCCATGCCACTTCACCGCTACGAAAAACGCCACGAGCGAGTCCTCAGCTTGCCCCGCTTCGTCAAGCGGCTGCTGCTGTCACTGGTTTTCTCCTCCGCCATCCTCAGCCTCGCCTTGTTCATTGGCGTCCTCGGCTATCACCACTTCGCCGCCATCAGCTGGGTCGACAGCATCCTCAATGCCTCGATGATCCTCACCGGCATGGGCCCGGTGTCGCCAATGCCCACTGACGGCGCCAAGATCTTCGCCTCGCTCTACGCTCTCTTCAGCGGCCTGGTTTTTGTCACCGTCATGGGGGTCACTCTCGCCCCCTTGATTCACCGCATCCTCCATCAATTTCATATCGACGAAAAAGACCTCGAAGGCTGAGCACAAAATCAGCAAGCTCGCCCCTTGTCAAAAATGCCGCTCCGGCGCTATAATCTCGCCCCGCCAAACGGCGGTTTTCAACTCCCAAGTTCACAAGGACACCCACACATCATGGAAAAGACCTTTAAAGCCGAAGTGAAGGACCTCCTGAACCTCGTCATTCACTCGCTCTACTCGAACCGCGACATCTTCCTGCGCGAGCTCATCTCCAACGCCTCCGACGCCATCGACAAGGCGCAATTCACCGCCCTCTCCGACAAGTCGGTCAGCGCCCCCGG
>JAYTMY010000050.1:0-9611 GCA_043748535.1 Lentisphaeraceae bacterium
GCGCATCTTCTCGATCGTCTCCCAAGGCAGGAAGACCGGCGGCTTGTCGCCGAAATTCTTGCGGTAATCCTTGTCCCAGACCAGCGAGGCGGGGTGGCCATAGAAGTGGTTTTCTTGCACATGATAGAGCGGCGACGCGGCGCGCCAGTCGCCCTGGTTGTCGCCGACGTAGAGCTTGCCGTCGGGAGCGCGGGTGATGCCGTTGTGCATACGGAAGCCTTTGGCGAAGGGCGTCATTTTGCCCTTGGCGTCGATGTGCATCACCCAGCCTTTCCAGGGGCCGGCGGAGAAGTTGCGGCCGCGTCGGCCGAGATCGGAGTAGTCGCCGCGGACGTATTGGAAGGTCGGGCCATTGTGCGAGGCGGTGCCGAGGGCGATGTAGCAGCCGCCGGCGCCGTCGGGAATGATCGAGTTGGTCTCGTGATAGTTGCCGGTCAAGCCCCAGTCATCCGCGACCACTTCGCTGAGATCGGCCTCGCCGTCGCCATCGGTGTCGGAGATCTTCATCAGGTCTTCCATGTTGGAGACCAGGAAACTCGAGTTCGACAGGGCGATGATGCCAAGCGGATTATGCAGCGAATCGGGGCAGAATTTGCGCCATTTCCAGCTTGTTGGAGCGCCATCGGGACGGGTGATCAAAATGCCGGAGCGGCGGGTGACGACGACCAGCTGGCCATCAGGAGTGAAGGTGAGTGCGCCGATCTCGGGGAAGACGTCAGCGGGGAGCGGGATGTCTTCTACTTTGTAAGCGTCTTCGGCGACGAGCTGGCTGGCGAAGAGGCAGAGGCCGGCGGCGAAAGTGGTGAAGATGTTCATGGTTTTGACCTCAGCGATTGGCTTTGAAAGTGAGAGAGAAAGCGGCCGCGTCGGCGGCGCTGAGGCTCAGGACATTGCCCTGCCAGGAACCTTTGTCGCAAGAGATCGCGGGGCGGACCTTGTCGTCAAAGGTGAAGATCAGGCCCTGCAGCGCGCCGTCGATGCGGTAGGCGCAAACCAGGCTGCCTTCGTCCTTGCCGGGGCGGATGAGCAGGTTGACCCGCGTCTTGCCAAGATCGTAGAAGAATTCCGGGGCGCCGGCGACCTTGCGGTAACCGCGAAACTTCGGCACGGCCGCTTCTTCGCCCGTGATGGCGAGCGGCTCTTTGCCGGAGGTCATGAAAAAGAGCTTGCCCTCCATGCGAGGCAGGTAATTGAAGCCCTTACGTTCGCCGCCGGCATCGGCGCCCCAGTAGTCTTTCATGTTGAGGAAGCCGCCGCTCCAGGCGTAGAGGAGGCGGCATTCGGTGCCGTCGAAGACGTAGGATAGCCTGTCGCCGAAGTTGACCGCGTTGCCGGTGGGGAGGCCCTTGAGCAGCGCATAGAGCTTCGACGGCGTCTCTTTGCCGGTCGCGGGATTATAATCCGGGCTGCGCTCGGCGACTCCGTGATGAGCGAGCACGATCGGGTCGAGATCATAGGCCTCGACGAAGCTGCGCAGAAGCAAGGGTTTTTCGAGTGTGCCCTTGGGCAGGTGGTTGACGCTGAGGACGAGTTTCGGCGCTTCGGGAGTCTTGAGGTTGAGGCCGATCTGGGCGTGGAGGAAGTCACTTAATTGCGCGATCTGATCAGGCTTGAGGATGGCGCCCCAGGCCGGCATGTTTTTGGCGGGAATGCCCTGGCTGATGACCTTGGCGAGATCCTCCTTGCTGCCGCCGTGGAGGAAGACCTTATCGGTGAGGTTGGGCCCGGTGCCACCTTGGCCGCGGGGGCCATGGCAATTGGCGCAGAACTGCCCGAAGAGGGCGCGGCCGGGTTCGAGTTCTGGCGCATCGGCCTTGGGTTCTGCGGCGGCCGCAGAAAGAGCGAGCATCAGGCTCAGGGGGAAGGCGAGGGGTTTCATCGGCGGCGTTCCTTGGGGGGTTTGTTGATCGTGGCTTTAATGTGAAACCTCAAGTCGGCAATGGATGCTGCGCAAAACGCGCAATCGGGAGAGGAATTGCGCAAGGGTGGTTTGCGGCGCTGGGTTGTACTTCTATTGGGTCACTGGCGTCCCGCCGGCTGTGGCTCCTTGTTTGCAGCTCTCATACTGGATCGCTGGCGTCCCGCCGGCTTGTTTGGCGCGCGCGCTTTCGCTGGAGGTGGATGCATACACTGAAAATGTAGCTCACTCGATGTCTGTCGATATCTATCGATGCCGACGATAGCTATCGATAGACATCGACCCGCTGTTTGCGGCGGAAGGCCGGTGTTTGCCAGCTCAGCCCGGAAGGCTGGGAACAAGCCGGCGGGACGCCAGCAATCCAGTTATGGGAGCAGCAAACGAGCACAGCCGGCGGGACGCCAGCGATCCAGTAGGAGAGCATCAGCAGCGTCACATCGAGAAAAAAACTTGCTTTCCCTCTCCGCAAGTCGTATGCTCTGACATTGCCACAGGACACAGGAGGGGTCGATGAAAATCCAGGTCGTTTTAGTTTTGGGACTGTTAGCGTCTTGCGCGGCCGCCAAACCCCAACGAGTTCGAGCGGAGGCCTTGCCGGAGATCCAGTCGAGCCTGGGTTACGACACCCATTCACTCTGGTTCCACGGCGGCGATGAACGCTATTGGTACCTGTCGCAGCCGCAGGCTGTCGGGGGCAAGGTGATCAATCGCCATTATCGCGTCCGAGTCGATCAACTCAAGATCTCCGAGACGCTGGACGCCGGCTTCAGCGGGTGGAAGAACGGCGTCAAAGTCCGCTGCAGCAAAGAGGCTCCGTATACCTTTGGTTCCGCGCACCCACAAGCCGAAACAGGGCGTCGAAGATTACGAGCGTTTTCTCGATGAAAGCCTGCCTCGGGCGATCCAGCTGATGCTTCAAGGCGCCGATGAAAACGAGCGCTCGGCACCGCATTCAGGACGCCAGCAATCGCGAGAATCAACAGAGGAACAGGAAGGCCGGGGGCATCTGTAGCCGTTTAGATAGGACATAGGAACTTCCAGCTCATTGCTTGTGCCGATCTAGCGGATTGGCGGGGATGCCGTAGATTCCCTGTATCGAAACGACAGAATTGGCAATGTTAGACACCTATCGCGATTACAACTGGAAAGCCTGGGGCCGCTTACTGCGGATTCCCAATCTTGCCACCATTCCGGGCGACATCCTCCTCGGCTCTGCCTGCGTGTTTGCGTGGGCCGATTTCCATCCTGGGCGCTTCGTCCTCCTCTGCCTCGTCTCCGCCTGTCTCTACTGCGCCGGCCTCGTCCTCAACGACATCGTTGACTATCATGAAGATCTCGCCGAGCGGCCTGAACGCCCCCTGCCTTCCGGCGACATCAGCGTCGAACAAGCTCAGGCCTGCTGTGGTTTGCTTTTCGGTTTCGGCCTGTCTCTTGCCGCCTGGATCGGCTCCGATTTCACGCCGCTGAAAGTGACCTTGCTGCTCACCCTGATGATCCTGCTCTACAATGGCCCGGCTCGTCGCATCCCCGCCCTCGGCTTCCTCGCCATGGGCAGCTGCCGTGGCCTCAACATCGTCCTCGGTGCCTCCTGCTGCCTCGCTGCCACCGGCAATTTAATCATCGCCGCCATCGCCGAAACTCTCTTCGTTGCCGCCATCTGCGTCATCGCCAAGGATGAAACCGGTGGCCTGCCAGAACGCCACTGGTGTATGATGCCCTTCAACATCGCCGCCGCCGCCTGCCTCTTCCTCTTCCTCAGCAGCTTTGGCGCCGGTCATGGCCTGCCCACGCCCTCCCTGATCGCCGCCAGCATCCTCTGCCTCCTCCTTTTCTACCGCTGCACCTCCCTCAATCGCAATCTCCCGGTTCGTGAAATTCCCGCCCAAATCGGCGCCTTGGTGCGGAACATCGGCCTTGTCGCCGTTGTCTTCACTATTCTCATCAACCCCGATTACCTGCCCGTCGCCCTCGGTATTCTGATTCTTTTCCCCTTCGCCGCCCACCTCAGTAAATCTTTCAAATCGAGCTAAAAACTAAAGCTCTGTCCAACCCCTGGCCCCACCTGTGAAAATCACCCGTAAATTCAGCGTCGACTACGATCACCGCCTGGTTTTCACCCGCGATGTCTTCGGCCCTGCCAATGAAGAACTCGCCAGTCTGCTCGGCGAGGCTCCGGCACGCCTCTTCGCCTTCATTGATTCCGGCCTCGCCGAAGCGGATCCCGAGCTCGAAAACCGCCTCGCCGAATGGATCGACCGCCACCCTTCCTTGCAGCTCGAAGGCATCTGCATCGTCCCCGGCGGCGAAGCCTGCAAACGCGATCTCAACGTCGTCACCGAATGCCTGCAGAAACTTCTCGCTGCCAAGCTCTGCCGCCACAGCTTCGCCTTGATCATCGGCGGCGGTGCCGTACTCGACTCCGTCGGCCTTGCCTGCAGCCTCTTCCACCGCGGTCTCAATCAGATCCGCCTGCCGAGCACCCTGCTGGCCCAAGATGACTCCGGCGTCGGCGTCAAAAACGCGGTCAACCTCTTCGGCGTCAAAAACCTCGTCGGCTCCTTCTCTCCACCTTGGGCGGTGATCAATGACGCCGCCTTCCTCGATCACCTCGGACCTCGTCAAATCCGCGCCGGCGCCGCCGAAGCCTTCAAGGTCGCCTTAATCAAAGACGCCGAGTTCTTTGCCCGTCTCGAAGAACTGGCGCCGCAAATTATCGGGAAGCATCCTCAAGCACTCGAAGAATTGGCCCGCCGCGCCGCCATTCTGCACATGGACCACATCTGCTTCAACGGTGACCCCTTTGAAAAAGGGTCCTCCCGTCCTCTCGATTTCGGCCACTGGTCCGCCCACTGCCTCGAAGTCCTCAGCGAGCACGCTCTCCTCCACGGCGAAGCCGTCGCCATCGGCATGGCTATCGACCTTCATATCGCCGCCGATCTCGGTCTTTTGACCGTCCATGATCGCGACCGCGCCCTTAAACTTCTCGCCGCCCTTGGCTACGAACTCTGGCATCCGGCCCTGACCTTCCGCGACGCTCAGGGTAAACTCAAAATCCTCAAGGGTTTGAGCGACTTCCAAGAGCACCTCGGCGGCAAGCTCACCGTCGCCATGCCGATCGCCATCGGCCATATCATCGACATCAATGAGGTTCCCGTCGAGGCCGTCGAACGGGCCGTCGCCGCCCTTGCTGCCAAGTATTAAATCGACAGCATTCAGCCAGCCGATCAGTACATGCCCTTAAGGGTGTCGCTGATCGCTTTTTTTTGCGCTTCACTCTCTGATTCCGTCAGCGCCTCGGCCTTGTTGCTCACCGCTTTGTTATTAATCCAATCGGCGACCACGCGTATCCAAGACAGCCAATTTTGCTCTTGTTCATTCGTTCGACCCGCAAGGGGTCGAGCAACAGGACGACGAGTGTAAAATCTTGCGCGGGGCTTCCCTGCATGTTGGCTAAGGCGTCTTGGATACGCGTGAATCGGCGACAGTATAGTCAAGGGATTGCTCACGGAAATCCATCCTAAATCAATCAGGCCGGATCCCCGCGGGATCCGGCCTGGTTTGCTTCCTTGCGGAAGGCTTAGAACTTCTTCGCGGGGCCCTTGGTGCCGGCGGCGTAGTTGTGAATCTCGCCTTGACCGGCATCGAGCAGCTTCAGCACCGGGGTGAAGATCTCCCAGGAGGGGATCAGCTCGTCGTAGGAGATGAAGAGGGTTTTGTCGTTGTTGATGGCGTCGAGCAGGAGGCGCTCGTAGGCGCCGGGCATGGCCATCGAGGTGAAGGACTGGTTGTAGGAGAAGTCCATTTTCACGTCCTTCAAAATCATGCCTTTGCCGGGTACTTTGTTGGTGATGTGGAAAACCAGACCGGTGTCGGGCTGGACCTTGATCACCATCTTGTTGGGGTGGTGCGGCGACTTGGTGAAGATGTCGTTGGGGATCTCTTTGAACTGGACGATGATCTCGGTCGAAGACTTGGTCATCGCCTTGCCGGCGCGAATGAAGAAGGGGACGCCTTTCCAGCGCGGGGTGTTGAGTGCGGCCTTGATCAGGGCGAAGGTTTCACGTTTCGAGCCGGCGGGGACGCCGTTCTCTTTCAGATAGCCTTGGACTGCTTTGCCGGCGCAGACGCCGTCGGTGTATTGACCGCAGATGACATCGGCGAGTTCGAAGGGCGGGATTGATTTGAGAACCTTGGATTTCTCGGCGGCAATGGCATCAGAGGACAGCGAGGCGGGCTGCTCCATGGCGACGAGGGCGAGGATTTGCAGCAGGTGGTTCTGCATGACATCGCGGATGATACCGGCTTTGTCGAAGTAGCCGCCGCGGGCGCCGATGGCCTTGTCTTCTTCCCAGGAGATGGTGACCGATTCGATGTACTTGCTGTTCCAGACCGGCTCGAAGATGATATTGGCAAAACGCATGACCATCAGGTTCTGAACCGCTTCTTTACCGAGGTAGTGGTCGATGCGGTAGACTTGCGATTCGTCGAAGGTCTCAGAAATAGTGGCGTTGAGTTCGCGGGCGGTGTCGGTGTCGTAACCGAAGGGCTTTTCGACGATGACGCTTTGCAGCGAGTCTTTGCCTTTCACCACGGCACCGGAGGCCTTGAGGGAGTGGATGACGGGGCCGAAGACTTCGGGCGGGATGGAAAGGTAGTAGAGGGTTTGGGTCTGACCGGGGAAGTTCGCGGTGATCTTGGTCAGCTCTTGGTTGAGGCGACGGAAGTCATCGACGGAGTCGTAACGGCCGGCGACGTAGCTGATGCGGCGAAGGAATTCACGCACGGCATTGGCTTCGAGCTGGGTCTCTTCGACGTTTTCACGGAGGTTTTTTTCGACTATGGCGAGGAAGGCCTCGTTGCTCATCTCGGTCCGGGCGTAGCCGGTGAGGGCGAAGTTCTGGGGCAGTACGCCGCTGGTGAAGAGAGTGTAGATCGACGGTATGAGTTTTGTAAGCGCGAGGTTGCCCGACGCACCGAGAATAACGACTGACTTGCTGATGATCATGATTTTCTCCTAGAGGCTGACTGTTTATGCATGTCGGACCAAGATAAGCGGCTCTTTGTCTGCCGCCAAGTAGAAGAAAGAAGAGAATCCGTCATCAAATTTCTTGAAAGCTTCTTGCATTGCGACTGCGAGTTGACTATCCTATTCCAGTAAGGTGCTAGTTCTCATTTCCACATCACTTCCCCCGGAGGCATTCCAGATGGCAGCCAAAAATAGCAAACCCGCCCCCAAGGCCAGCAAGCCCGTTGCCAAAGCTCCGGTCAAAGCCGTTGCCAAACCCATCGTGAAAGCACCGGTGAAAGCTGCCGCCAAGCCCGTGGCGAAAGCACCGGTGAAAGCTGTCGCCAAACCCGTTGCGAAAGCACCGGTGAAAGCTGCACCTGTAGCCGCCAAGCTCGTTGCGAAAGCACCGGTGAAAGCTGCACCTGTAGCCGCCAAGCCCGTGGCGAAAGCACCGGTGAAAGCTGCACCTGTAGCCGCCAAGCCCGTGGCGAAAGCACCGGTGAAAGCTGCCGTGGTCCCACTCGTCAAGCCCGTGGCCGTAAAAGCTACCCCGGTTCCCGCCGCCAAAGCAGCTCCCAAGGCTGCGAGCAAGAGTTCTGCCAAGGTCCAGACCAAGACCGAAATGCCGAAGCGCGAACCGATGCCGAAGATCGTCTTCTCCAAATCGCAGAAGCAAATATTTGAAAAATCCCTGCTCGAACTCCGCGAAGAAATGCTCGAGCAATACAAGATGCTCACAGAAGTCAGTCTCGAATCGAGCCAGTCCGCTGGCGAAGACTCGGCGGATATCGGCACCGACAACTTCATTCGCGAGATGAACCTCGACATCGCCTCCGAAGACGGCCGTAAATTCACCCTTATCCAAGACGCCCTCCGCCGTCTCGAAGCCAATGAATTTGGCGGCTGCGTCGACTGCCGTTGCGCCATCGAGTTCGGCCGTCTCGAAGCCATGCCTTACGCGAAACTTTGCGTCAAGTGCAAAACCAAGCGTGAAGAAAGCCAAGTTGGCGGTCGCAGCATGGTCTGGGGCTCGATGTTCGCCGAAGATGAAAAAGATGGCGACGATCAACCGCAAGAGGAACTCACCGAGTGAGCGAAACGCCTGCCAAAAGTTTCAAAGAACGCCTGGCGGCCTCCCGCCAGGCGCTTCTCTGGGGCCCTGCCATCGTCATCCTGCTCAGTATCGGACTTGATCAGGCGACGAAATTCTGGACCGTTGCCGCTTCCGGAAACCACCCCGGCACCCTGATCCGTGAAGTCATCCCAGGCTGGTTCAATCTTCGCGATGTCCGCAACCCCGGCGCCGCCTGGGGCCTGGGCAGCAACTTCACTCCAGCTCTTGCCCTCGTCTCCCTCGCCTGCGCCCTCTACGTGATCTACGCTTTCGCCGAACTCACCGACGGCTCCCGGATCCGCCGCTACCTCGGCGCCATTTTCCTCGGCGGCGTCATCGGCAATTTCTTCGATCGCGCTTTCCGCGAAGGTGGCGTCGTCGACATGTTCGAAGTCTTCCTCCCCTGGCCTTGGTGCGAGGGCGGCAAATATCACTACCCGGTCTTCAACATCGCCGATGCCTGTATCTGCGTCGCCGTCATCTCGGTCATCGCTCTAGAGCTCTTCAGCCGCAAGAAAAAGCCCGATGAGACCCCGCCGGTCGACGGCAATGCCTCCTGATCTCCTCGTCATTCTCGGCCCCACCGCCTCCGGCAAAAGCGAGCTCGCGCTCCGCCTTGCCAGGCGACTCGGGGCCGAAATCCTTTCGTGCGACTCGATGCAGATCTACCGCGGCATGGACATCGGCACCGCCAAGCCCAGCCACGATGAACTCGCGGAAGTGCCGCACCATCTTGTCGATGAACTCGATTTAAGCGACGATTTCAGCGCCCAGGATTTCCTTGATCGGGTCCAGCCCCGGATCGCCGAAATCCGGTCTCGCGGTCGACTGCCCATCCTCGCTGGCGGCACCGGACTCTATGCCAAAATGCTGCTCTATGGCGGCCAGTCGTTGCCGCATGATCCGGCTCTTGCCGCCAGCCTCCGCCTTCGTCTCGAAGTCGACGGCGCCGAGACCCTTTTCGCTGAGCTCCGCGTCCTCGATGCCGCCGCCGCCGAGACTTGCGCCGGTAACCCCCGCCGCCTTCTCCGCGCCCTCGAGGCCGTGACTCTCCTCGGTGGACCGTTGCCGCTGCGCCAGACCGCTCCCCAAGCCCTTCCCGGCTGCCTCCAGATGATCCTCCTCCCTGATGCCGCCGTCTCCCGTCAAAGGATTGAAAATCGCGCCCGCTTGATGCTTCGGCAAGGCTGGATCGAAGAGGTCGAATCCTTGCGCGACCAAGGGCTCGAGCAGGCCCCCACCGCCGCTCAGGCGATCGGTTATCGCGACATCCTGCGCCATCTTCGCGGCGAACTCAGTCGCAGCGATTTGGAAGAGGCGATCCTGATCTCCACCCGCCAATACGCCAAGCGGCAACGCACCTGGTTCCGCCATCAGCACCCTGGTGCCGAATTCGCCAGCCCGAGTTCAACGGCGGATCTCGCAGACGTGGAACAAAGGCTGATGCGGCAGCTCTTATAAGCTGATCGTTCAACCTAAAAACCGCAGCGACCCAGAACCTTCCACGACCCCTTCAGGGTCAGAAATCATAACTCATTCCAACCCAGGGTGTCGCCGATGCGGCTCAACCC
>JAYTMY010000051.1:0-16171 GCA_043748535.1 Lentisphaeraceae bacterium
GGTTGAGCCGCATCGGCGACACCCTGGGTTGGAAGGGGTTATGATTTCTGACCCTGAAGGGGTCGCGGATGGTCCTGGGTTGCTGCGGTTTTTAGGTTCAACCAGGTTCCATTCCTCTGCTGCGGTATTTCCCCAGTGGGGAGCGACTGCAATGAACTCGCCGAGCGCCAGCGGCAGGCAGTTATCGCTTCCCGTCATCGGCCCAAGTCAGCCTCGATCCGCCGCCAGGCTGCCATCGATTGCTCCAGCTTGACTTCGGGGGCGAGACGGACGCCGAAGCCCTGCAGAGCGATCGGGCCGCGGTAGCCGATGCGGTCGAGTTGGCGCAGCAGCTCGGCGACGGGGTAATCGCCGCTGCCGATAGGCTGGATGAGACGTCCCCAGCTGCTATGAGCGGCCCGCTGATCAGCGCCGTTGAGAGTGACTGCCAGCAGCAGCGGCGCGGCTTCCTGCAAGAGGGCGGGAATGCGCTCTTCGTCGCCGGCCATGAGGGAGTGGCAGAGGTTGAAGGTGACGCCGAAGTTGCGGCGATCGACCTTTTGCGCTAAGCGCAAGGCGTCGGCGAAGCGCTCGGTCCATTCGCCCATATGCGGGTAAATGGCGACGCGCCAGCCCTGCTTGGCGGCGGCGTCGGCAATGGCCTGCAAGGCGGGCACGGCGAGGGCGTCGCCGGCGGCGTCGGAGTGGGAGAAGGCCGTGCTGCCGAGGTGCAGCCAGAGAATGGCGTCCTGGTGCGGCGCGGCGGCGAGGATGGCCGCGAGGCGGGGATCGGGCTTGAGGCCGTCACGGGTGAGCTCGGCGCCGACGTAGATGGCGAACATCGGCACGCCGCGTTCGCGGGCGGCGCGGGCCAGGGCGGCGACACGCGCCGGCTCCTCGGCGGTCCAGGCGATGCCGGCATAGCCGTGCTTCTTGACCAGATCGAGCTGCTGCTCGGGAGAGTGGACGTCGGAGTTGGGGTAGTGGACCTTGGTGCAGGTGTCCATGGCGTAGAGAGCTCGCGGTCCGGCGGGCTGGCTGGTGCAGGAGGCCAGGAGGAGGGCGAGGATGGAGGCGAGTGTTTTCATGAGGAGTTCCCGAGGGCTGTTGCGCTCTTCGACACCGCGCAGTTCACTTGGTTCGGGCGAAGGCGGTGCTTTCCGCTTCTAGGCGGGATTCGTCCCAGGCGCCGGGGTGGACGGCGACGCGGTAGCGCAGCCGCAGTTTTTCACCGGGGCGCAGGTGCAGCGGCTGATCCTGCAGCAGGGCGGCATTGAGGAACCAGAAGGGCTGCTTTGGATCGGTGATGATGTACCAGGGGCAGCGGCGGGGATTGCCGGGGTGGTCGATCATTGCCAGCCCGGCCCGCGTGGCGGCGACCCGGCCGCTGAAATCGGCGGCTTGGCCGGGGCAGTGATGGAAAGCGTCGCCGGAAAGAAGCTGGCGCGGGTGGAGGTGGACCTCCGCCTCGGTCAACTCCTGCGAGAAGCGGGCCGAGAGACCGGCGTAGCCACCCCAGTGGGCCTGGCTCAGCGGCGTGCAGGAGCACTCTAAATCCTGCCCGCCAGCATGGAAATCGAGGGTCCAGTCGAGGGTGTAGGAGCCGTCGGCGGCGGGTGGCGAGATGTCTATGCGGCGCTGTTCGCTGAGAACCACTTCGGCGCCGGGGCTGGGGCGGTAGTCGAGGGCGAGCTCGATCCGGGCGGAGAAGTCGGGGCGGCGTTCGATTTTCAGCAGCCGCCACGAGGTGAGGCCCTTCACCGGTAATTCCCAGTAGTTGACGCCGTTAAGGTATTTCCAGGAGAACCAGAGGCCATAGTGCCAGGGGTGGTCCTTGGGGCGGAAGCCGGTCAGGGAGTCGCCGCCGGGAAGGGCGACGGGGTGGAAGTAGGGCTTGTTGGCGTCGGCTGGATCGGCGTTGAAGCGCCAGACGGTGCGGCCCTGCTGCTCGAGTTCGAGGTGGCTGCCGTCCTGTTTCCAGGTGAAGAGCGGAGCCGGCGAGGCGCAGCCGCAAAGCAGCAGGGTCAGCAAGATTAGAATGCGCATGAATTAATCCTCGGTTTCGTTGAGTGTGTACCAGCCGTGGTCGGAGGAGACCGGGCGGCTCTTGGCGTCCTTGAGGCCGGGGAAGAAGAGCCCGTAGCAGCGGCGCTTGACCAGCTCAGGCAGGGCGACGAAGAGGCTCATCTTATCCTCAGCAAGGGTGACCGAGCTGGGGACGACCTTGGTGTCGCCGACCTTGGGCGAGCCGTAGGTCGGCCAGAAGTTGTAGGTCCAATGGCTAATCTTGAGGTCTTCGGGCGGCGGCGGGGACGCCAGCGAGGCGGTGAAGCTGAGGCGGAAGCCGCCTTTTTCGTGAGTGATTGCTTTGAGACAGAAGGGCGTGTGATGGCCGTCCCAGGTGATGTGCTGCACCGCGAAGGGCAGGTCGCCGTTGGAGCCCCAGCCGCGCGAGGTGGCGCAGGTCCACAGCGAGCCGTCGGGGGCGAAGGCGAGGCGGATCAGGCCGCAGCGCAGGGGGCGAAGGAAGTCGATGGCGCAGCCCTGCCAGACGCCCTTGACCTGCTGCAGCTGGCAGCGGAAGACATTCGACTGGGTCTGATCGCCGACGAAGATTTGGCCGGCGAAGGGGCCGAACTTGCCGGCGGAGGTGTCGTAGACGGCGTTGCCGGGAGAGTTGGCGAGCTCGATGTGGGGGATGTAGATGGCGGGGGGCACACGCTTGTCAGCCCATTCCTTGATCGGCACGGCGTTGAGATCCTTGCCCTGGTAGTCGGGATGGTCGATCATGCCGGCGGGGTGGCCGTGGAAGCTGCCTTTTTCGGCCACCGCGAGGTAGGAGGTGGGCATCCAGTCGCCTTGGTTGTCGAGGAAGAGGAAGTGGCCATCGGGAGTCATGCCAGTGCCGGCGGGGGAGCGCAGGCCCCAGGCGAAGGTCTCGTACTTACCCTCGGGAGTCAGCCGGAAGGCGGTGCCGCGTTTCAGTCCGGGACCGGCGGTCATGCAGGTGCCATGGACCGCCTTGTAGGAGTCGTGGCCGAGGTTGAGGGTGCCGTAGATCGAGCCGTCGGGGCCGACTTCGGGGCCGTGCTGGAATTCGCAGTAGTTGCCGGAGAGGCCCCACTCGGCGGTGATGGTGCGGAAGCTGTCGGCGCGACCATCGCCGTCGACATCTTTCATCGCGGTGAGTTCGGGCTTGGCAGAGATCCATAGTTCGCCGGTCTTCTCTTCCCAACGCAGGCCGCAGGGTTCGTGCTGGCCTTCGGCGAAGAGCTGCCAGCGGCCGTCGAGTCCGCGTTTCCACACCTCGCCTTCGCGGCTGGCGATGAAGACCTCGCCGCGCGGCGTCACCGCCAGGCCGGTGGTCTGCAGGGGGGTGCCGGGGGGCAGCGGGACGGTGCTGACCTGGTAGCCTTCGGGGAGGAGTTCGGGGACAGGTTCCTGGGCGTAGGGGACGCCGTCGATCCAAGGAGCGGGGCTGGACTTGACTTGAAGCGAGTTCCGCAAGGAGGCGAGCTCGGCAGCGGACTTCTCTTCGGTGAGCAGTTTGCCCTCGGCGGCGCGAACGAGGACGAGGCGTTCCTGATTTTTCGCATTGAGGTGCAGCAGGACGGCATCACCGAGCAGGCTGTAGCCGTTGAAGCGCGGCGTCTCGCCATCGCGGACGAGGGAGGGGAGTTCGCCGACGAGCGCCGTGCCGAGGGGCAGCATCGGGGCGGTGCCGCGGTCATGGCGGGGGCCGGAAACATTGAGGTAACCGCCCTGCCAGAGCTGGGTGAAGCAGGCATGATCGCTGTCGTAAACGACGCTGAGACCGCCGGGGAAGCCGAGGATCAGGCTGCGGGTCGACTGCTGCCCCTGGATGTTGCCGCGGTAGACCTTGGCGCGATCGGTGACGGTGATGAGATCACAGCTTGAGACCGAGCCGAGCGGTTTGGTGAGCCAGCCGGAGGTGTTGGGTCCCTGCCACTTGAGACCGAGTTCGCCGCCCGAGCTGAGGTGACTGAGGACGAAGTCGTGCGAGCCGGCCTTGAGCTGGACTTTCGCCCGGGTTTCGCGGCTCTTGCCGCTGGTGAGGGCGGCAGCGCCATCGAGGCGAAGCTCGGCGGCGGCGGAGAAAAGGCTGAACTCATAAGTTCCGTCCTGCGGCACCAGGAGTTTGCCGGAGAAACGCAGCAGGCTCGGGGCACCAGGCTGCAGGGGTGCCAGGGAAGGCGCCTCATCGGCTTTGAGGGTTCCTTGGCGCAGCGCTTTCTCGCGCGGCTCGAAAGGGGTCTTCGAGTCTTTGGCGTCATGGACGACGAAGGAGACCTCGCGCAGGCCGGCCTGGCGGGAGAGGATGAAATCGATCAGTGCCTGCTTCTGCTCGGCGGGGATGAGGGTGTCGAAGGCGGGCATACCCTTGGCGGCGAAACCGACATCGATGTTCTTGCGGATCGCGGCGGCGTCGGATCCGTGCAGCCAGACCTCGTCGGTGAGGCAGGGGCCGGTGGCGCCCTCGAGGGTCTTGCCGTGGCAGCTGACGCAGAAATTCTCGTAGGTTTTGGCGCCAGGATGCAAGGCTTCGGCCTCCGGCTGGGGCGGGGCCTGGACAAAGAGAAGGAGCGAGGCGATCAGGTTCATGGGGGTCTCCGGTTGTTCTGTCTATACGCTCTGAGAAACGGCGCTGCGCCGCGAGTGCCAGCCAAAATCTACCGCTGGTAAATTTTGGCCTGACTCAGGTTTCTCAGCCGAGGACTTCCGTCTCCCACAGGCGCAATCTCTGGGCCGAGATTTTCATGTTCTGCTCGCCGGCGACCTCGAGGGTGGTGGGGCCGCGGAAGCCGCTTTTGAGCACGGCGCGGACGATATCGCGCAGGCCGACGACGCCGTCGCCGAGGGGAATGCTACCCATGCCGCAGCCGTAGAGAGTGCCGCGGCGGGGCAGCCACTCGGCGCCCATGTCCTTCCAGTGAATGTGCTTGATGCGGCTGCCAAAGGTCTTGACATAGTCGAGCGGTTCACCGCCGCCGACCCAGGAGTTGCCGGTGTCGAGGTTGACGCCGACCACGTCTTCGCTGCCGAGGGCGTCGAGGATATCGCTCATCCCCTGCACCGAGTCGGTGAGGATGCCATGCGGCTCGAGGAGCAGTTCGACGCCGAGTTCGCGGGCCCATTCGATCGGGGCGTCGAGCTTCTCGCGGATGGAGAAGAGCATCTGGTCGCGGCTGAGATTGTGGCCGAAGAGGGTCTTGGCGTCGCCCTCGGTGGTGATCACCTGCTTGATGCCGAGGTGGTGGGCGAGGCGGATGGCCTTGATGATCTGGCTGGTGCCGTAGCGATCGGGGCTGGCCGGGTCGAGCAGGTTGGCGTGGGCGCAGACGCTGGTGAGCTCGAGGCCGGCGGCGCGGGCCAGGTCGCGGATGCGGCCGGGGAAGCTATCGAGGCTGATGGTGGCGGCGAAGCCGTATTCGGCGCCGAGCGAGGCGCCGTCGTGGCTGTCGGTGAGGTCGGCATAGTCGAAGCCCATCTCCTTGATCAGCTTGAACTGGTGGCTCATCGGGGTGAAGGGGGCGACAAGGGCGAAACAGCCGATGATCATGGCGGACTCCTGGTTTGCGGGTTGGGCGGGTGAAGGAATCTTCTGCCGCTTGCGGCGCTTCGGCAGCCCAGGAATTCCCATCGGTAAATTTTGCCGAATCGGCAAAGCGGCGGCATTGTCAGGCAACGACACAGGAATTCCTTATGTCCCAGCCGATTTTTCACCACGATGACGAGATCCACTCCTCCGACACCTGCGAGCCCCTAGCGGCAGCGGCGCGGCGTGGCGATCTGCGCTTCCATGCCCTGGCCCGCGGCGATTATCCCGGCGAGCCGCTACCGGAAGACGCGGTGCCCCAGGTCAGCAGCATCGGCTGCTGGGACGCCGAGAAGCCGCAGCAATGGGGCCTGCAGGAGCACCGCAACGAAGGGATTGAGCTGGCCTATCTGGAAAGCGGCAGCCTCGACTTCCATATCGCCGGTGAATGGCACCCCCTCCAGCGCGGCGATTTCACCGTCACCCGCCCTTGGCAAGCCCATTGCCTCGGGCGTCCCCAGATCGGCGCCAGCCGCCTGCACTGGATCATCCTCGATGTCGGCGTCCGCCATCCCCACCAGCCTTGGTCCTGGCCGTCCTGGCTGGCCCTGACGCCGCGCGACTTGGAAGAGCTGACGGCGATGTTGCGTCAGAACGAGCAGCCGGTCTGGCACGCCACCGAAGAAGTCGGCCGCTGCTTCCGCGACCTTGCGGCGCTGCTCGAGCGGCGGCCGCCGACCCTCGGCTCGCGCCTGGCGATCCTGATCAGCGAGCTGCTCATCTGCCTGCTCGAGACTTTGCGTCAGCGCGAGTTGAAGCGCGAGGACGACCTGATCAGCTCGGAGCGTTCGGTGCGGCTCTTCCTCGCCAAGCTGCCGCTGCAGCTGCACTCGATGTGGACTTTGGACAACATGGCCCAGGCGGCGGGCCTGCAGCGCAGCCAGTTCGCCAGCTACTGCAAGCTACTGACCAATCAGACCCCTTTGCAGCACCTCACCTGGCTGCGCGTCGAGCGGGCAAAAACCATCCTGCGGGACGAGCCAGAGCTCAGCCTGACGGCGGTTTCAGAGCGCTGCGGCTTCTCCGGGGTCCGCTACTTCAGCAGCGTCTTCCAGCGCGAAACCGGGCTCAGCCCTGGCGCCTGGCGGCAGAAAGCTAGCCACTAACTGGGACACAACTGGGACACAGTTGGGACACAGTTGGGACACAGTTGGGACACAGTTGGGACACAGTTGGGACACAGTTGGGACACGGCGGGGGAAGCTGAAAACCTTCATTGTGAGTTTCGTGCTCTTCGTGTCTTCGTGGTGAACTTGGCTTCTGGCTCTGCCGGGATCGGACTCCAGTTGATTGCCAAAGATGAGCAAACCGATGAGCTCTCCATAGCTATAATTTTAAGATTCTATCTGAACTAGCTTGACGAGATTAAATCTCAATATTTATTGAGAATAAATCTCAACAAGATAGTCAGGAGCCCCGAAATGAACATGGTCCAGAAGATTGCTCGCCAACTCCGTCAAGAAGAAGTCCGCCGCCTGCCAGGCTTCGGCAAAATCTGTCCGCTGGTCAAGGCGGCGATGAGCACCTTGGCCCTCAGCCAAGGCCTCTACGCCCAGGAAGCGCAAGTCCCGGCAGCAGTGCCGCAGAGCCAGCCTGCCGCGGACAGTCCGAGGAAGGAATTCAAAGTGCCGGCGCAGCCCTTGGCTTCGTCTCTGGCGGAAATCGCCGAGCAAGGCGAGGTCAAGCTCAATGTTGCGGCCGATCTGGTGGCAGGCAAAAACGCCCCCGCCGTCTCCGGCAGCTACGCGGTGGAAGAGGCCTTACGCCTCGCCTTGGTGGGCAGCCATCTGCAAGTCGTCAAAAAAGAGGGCGCGCTGTCGCTGGAGAAGATCTCTGGCGACGGTAGCGCCCTCGCGGTGGTAGAAGTGACCGGCACACGCGCTGCTCCCAACACCCTGTCCTCGCGCAAGTTCGAAGCCCCGCTGAAGAGCACCCAGACCGCCAACGTCATCGGCAGCGAAGTGATCCAGCAGCAAGGAGTCAGCAGCGTCAAGGACGTCTTGCGCAACTCGCCTGGCATCACCTTCCGCTCTGGCGAAGGCGGCGCGCCAGCAGGCGATAACCTCTTCATCCGCGGCGCCTCGGCAACCAACGACGTCTTTGTTGACGGCATGCGTAACAGCGGCGAGCAGAGCCGCGACGCCTACAATCTTGAGCATGTCGAGGTCTTCAAGGGTCCGAACTCCGCCAACTTCGGTCGCGGCTCCTCCGGCGGCGCCATCAACCTGGTCACGAAAAAGGTGAGGCTTGAGGACTTCAGCACCTTGAGCATCGGTGTCGGCTCCCACGAATACTGGCGCAACACCCTCGATTCGAACTACATCCTGTCGGAGAAGAACGGCGCCGCGATCCGCCTCAACGCGATGACCGCACAAGCCGCCGTCGCCGATCGTGATCAGACCGAGAGTGAATCCTTCGCCGTCAATCCCACTGTCGCCTACGGCCTCGGCACCGCCACCCGCCTCAACCTCGGCTACGAACACATTGAGCAGGAAAGCCTGCTTGACAACGGCATCCCCACTCTCGCCTACGACAGCTACAAATCCGCCAACACCTCGACCACGGCCGTGTCGAACAGCCGCAAGGGCCGGCACGGCGTCGAGCACAGCAACTTCTACGGCTTCCCCCACCGCGACGAACAGAAGCTGGTCAGTGACAAGCTCAATTTCGGCATCGAGCAGGATCTCAATGACGATTGGACCCTGAGTAACAACAGCTCGCTGCAACGCACCGAAAATTTCGTATGGAGCACCGTCACCCAAGGCCTCGGCACCGGCAATGCCGCCACCGGTGCGGTGACCGCAAATGACACCGGCCAGGATTTGTCGATCGACGACAAGATCCGCGACACCGAAAACCTCAGTCTCCAGAACAACACCCTCCTCACCGGCAAGTTCGACACCGGCTCGCTCAAGCACAGCGCAATGACTGGGCTCGACCTCAGCTGGGAGCAGTTTGAGCAATTCGAGAACAGCACCGCGACCTATTCCCGCAATGGCGGCGCCACTTTCCAAACCTCGACCTACACCAATCTGTATTCGCCGAACACCGGAGCGATCATCGCCAAGGGCGGCGGCCAACGCAGCGGCGGCAGCCAGAAAAGCCAGGCCGACGGCATCGGGCTCTACCTTGGCGACACCGTCGATTTGAATGAACAGTGGTCGGTCAACGGCATGGGGCGGCTCGACTACTACAGCATCCGTCAGCAAGACGACCGCAAGCTCACGGCCGCCAACACTGACGATCTCGGCAGCGACGAGCTGCTGCCGAGCTGGCGCAGCGGCCTCGCCTACAAGCCGACGGAAAACGGTTCAATCTACTTCGGCATCGGCAACTCCCTCAGCCCCGCCAGCTCGAACGCCGCCAACGGCTTTGCCCTCAGCTCCAGCGTCAGCAACCATGCCAACCCGGCCATGGACCCGATTGAGACCCGCAGCTACGAGCTCGGCACCAAATGGGAGTTCTTCGACCAGAAGCTCAATATCTTCGCCGCCGTCTTCCAAAACGATGTCCAGAACAACCTCACTCAGGTCCCCGGCAGCAACCCGGCCGAGTACCTGCAGATCGGCAGTCAGACCACCCAAGGCATCGAGCTCGGCGCCTCCGGTAAAATCACCGAATCGTGGACCCTCCTCGGCGGCTACGCCATCATGCGCAGTGAGATCGACAGCCTGCAGCCCTATGAAGACGGCAATGAGGTGCCCTTCACTCCCGAGCAATCGGCCAGTCTCTGGACCCAGCACCAGATCACCGACAAGTTCAGCATCGGTCTCGGCGCCCAATACACCGGCATGATGACCTACGACACCCGCGGCACCGAGGCTCCCGATGAGGCGAGCTACATCCTCTACAACGCCATGGCTAATTATCAGTTTAATCAGAGCATGTCGCTGCAGCTCAACTTAAACAATCTCCTGGATGAAGACTACATCGGCGCCGGTGGCCCCAGCCGTGTCATCCCCGGTGCTGGACGATCGGGCTTCCTCACCTTCACCTACAAGTTCTGAGGCTGCGCCATGATGATCAGCATCCCCGACATCCTGTCGCCTGAGGAACTTGCTCTCGGTCGAGAGATTCTCGAAAAAGCCGCCTGGATCGACGGCGCCGTCACCGCCGGGCACCAGTCCAGCCTGGTCAAAAACAACCTGCAGCTGCCGCAGGAAAGCGAAGCGGCCCGCAAGCTCGGCGAGATGATCCTCCGCGGCCTCGCCCGATCGCCCCTGTTCATGAGCGCGGCCCTGCCGAAGGAGATCTTCCCGCCTCTGTTCAACCGCTATGCCGCCGGACAAAGCTTCGGCAGCCATGTGGACAACGCCGTGCGCCATCTCCCCGGCGGCCGCGGCGCCATCCGCACCGACCTCTCCTGCACCTTCTTCTTCGCCGGGCCGGAGGAGTATGAGGGCGGCGAGCTCTGCATCCGCGATACCTACGGCGTGCAGAAAGTGAAGCTGCAGGCTGGGCAGATGATTCTCTATCCGTCTTCCAGCCTGCATTGGGTCAACCCGGTGACTCGCGGCGCCCGCCTCTGCTCCTTCTTCTGGCTGCAGAGCCTAATCCGTCAGGACGAACGCCGCAGCCTGCTCTTCGATATGGACGTGGCGATCCAGCGCCTTGCTGGCGAAAACCCCAAGCACTTGTCGGTGATCGAGCTCACCAACAACTACCACAACCTGCTGCGCATGTGGGCGGATTTATGAACCAGTCTCCCCCTTGGTCCGACTTCGCCACCAGTACCGGATGGGCGCTTCTCGTCAGTCTCAGTCTCCTCGGCATGATTTCCTTGCCGCAGGAACAAAAAATCACACCGGTGGCGGCGGCTCTGCCGACGCCGGAGCCGATCGAAATCCCGCTTGCGCCGGAAGAGGAGATGGCGCCGTCCGAGACTAGGGCCGAAGCGCCGCAGCCGGCCTTGTCGGCGCCGCCGAGTTTCACTGCGCCGCCGCTGAGCCCTACGCTTTTGCCCGCAGAAGCTTTTGCCCTCCCGCCGCTGCCCACTTTGAGCCGCAGCCTCGCCGTTAAAAATCAGCTCCGCCCGGCTTTGGTCGACGCCATCGCGGCAGCGCCTTCTGCCACAGGCAGCCGCCAGGCCGGGCCTGCTCCAGCCGCCCAGGATTTGTCCTTGGGAGTCGGCGAAGGGAAGCAACCGGCGCCGCGTTATCCGCAAGAAGCCCTGCGCCGCGGTCAAGAAGGCACAGTGGAAATCCTTTTTTGCGTCGAGCGCGACGGCTGCATCGAGACTGTGGAAGTCATGACTCCTTGTCCTTGGCCGCTGCTCAATCAAGAAGCCCAGCGCGTCATCCGCGAACGCTGGCGCTTCGCTCCCGGCGACAAGCGTCGCTACCGCGTTCCGATCCGCTTTAAACTCGAGAAATGAGAACTCCAACATGAACCTTGAAGTCACCACCCCGTTTTCCTGGCTGAAACTGATCCGCCGCATCCACCTCTTCACCGGCATCCTTCTCTGTCCTTTCGTTTTGATCATCGGCCTCAGCGGCTTTCTCTTCAATCACAGCGACGAAGGACCGGAGCCTCAGCGTTTCGATCCAGCTGCCGTCCGTTCCGCCAGCGGCTTTGGCGGCCTCGCCGCCGCTCAAGCCGCCGACAGTCTCGTCGCGGCACTCAATAGCCAGGGCCACGCCCTCAGCCTGGTCCATGCCGACGAAGCATTTTACAGCGGCCCTATCGTCTTCACCGGAGACGCCGGACGCCTGAGCCTCGCGCTCGACAGCGGCGCCTTGGTTTTCACTCCGAAAGCCGATTTATCTCCGTCAGCCGGACCCGCTCCTTTTGCCTCGACGGGCATCGTCCTTCCCGGCTGCGATCTGAAGAGAATCCAAGACCAGCTGCCACTCGCCGCGGGACTTCCGGAGGGGAGCTTCAAACCTGCTCCTCGTGGCGCCACCGAGCTGCGATTCCAGATTCAGGATCGCGACGGCAAGCGTTGGATCGCCTCCTATGATCTCAGCCGTCGCAGTCTCAGCGCCCGCGCCGCCGATGCTCCAAGCCCCCTGAGTTTCTCCTCTTTCCTCACCCGTCTCCACAAGACGCACCATTATCCCGAGTCTGTTTCGGCCAAGTGGTGCTGGATCTTGGTCGCCGATTGCACCGCCATTGCCATGATCCTCTGGGCCTTGAGCGGGCTGATTCTCGCCTGCCAGATCCGTGCGCTGCGCATCATCATCTTGACCTGTCTCGGCCTCGCCCTCATCGCCGCCGTCTTCATCCTCGCCGGGAATTTCCGTGAACTCGAAGCTGCCGCCGCAAAAGCCCAGGAGCCGGCAGCTGCTTCTCAAAAACAAGGAAACTAAAATGGCTAGCCCCCTCCTCGCCAACGTCGCTTACGATACCATCGTCAAAGGCGGCCCGATCATGGCGCCGATCATCGTCGCCCTCTTCATCGCCCTCACCGTTCTCCTCGAACGCAGCCTCTGGTGGCTCGCGCTCCGTCGCCGCCGCGACGAAGCGGCGCAGCAAGGCACCTGGGAAGCCCTCGCCATCGGCGATTTCCCCCGTGCCTTCGAGCTCAGCCGGGGCAGCGAGGATCCCTTTCTCGCCACCCTCCACCAAGGCTTGATCCACGCCCACGGCAGCTTCCTCGGCGCCATGCAAATCCACTCCACCCGCTTCATCGCCAGCGCCGAAAAACGCTTGTGGATCCTCAGCACTCTGATCACCCTCGCGCCCTTGCTCGGCCTGATGGGAACCGTCCTCGGCATCATGCACAGCTTCTCCTTCGTCGGCGATGCCGAGCTGGCCGCCAGCAAGGTCAGCGGCGGCATCGGCGAAGCTCTGATCGCCACCGCCGCCGGCCTCGGCGTCGCCATCCTCTGTCTCTTGCCATACAATTATTTCCGCCGCAAGTTGCAAGGCCTGCGCGATGATTTGGAGCTGAGCATCAACCACACCGAACTGGTGGTCGAAGCGGCGAAACATCACGGCCACGACCTCGAAGTCTACTCCCGCCAGCAGGCCATCGACAAGCTGTCGGCCAGCCGGAGCTGAATCATGCCAGTCCGCCTCAGCCCCCGCCACCGCGATGACGACGAAGCCCGCATCGAGATCATTCCGCTGATCGATATCATGTTCTTCCTCCTCGCCGCCTTCATGCTGGTCAGCCTGAAAATGGTCCATCTGAACAGCACCAAGGTGAATCTGCCGGTGAGCTCCTCGGCAGCGCCCGATCCCGCCAAAGACGAACCCATCGTCGTCTCCGTCGATAAGGCCGGCGTCATCAGCCTCGACAAGACGCCGCTCACTCCCTCCGAGCTCAGCGTCCGCCTCAAGCCCCGCGCCGCTTCCGGCAAGTGCCGCGTCCTCATCGCCGGCGACGCCGAATCCCGCCACCGCGACCTGATGCGCGCCCTCGATGCCGTCCGCGATGCCGGCGTCAGCAGCGTCGCCTTCGTCACCCAGAAGGACTGATGGCGATGCGTCTCACCCATCTCAATCTCCTCGGCCTCGTCCTGCTCGGCTTGGTCTGCATCTGCCAATGGCGGCGGGAAAATCAGCTCCGCCAGGAAGCCGGAAAAGAGCGTCGTTTCAGCCTCGGGCAAAGCCGTGAACTGAGCGAATTGAACGCCGAAAAGATCCGCCTCGCCGCTGATCTCGAGCTCTTCCGCACGCAGCTCAAATGTCAGGCTGAAGAAGCCGAGAAACAAAGTGCCGCCCGCCTCGCGGCCGACGCGCAAGCCCGGCAAAGCCGGCTCGAAGTCGAGCAGCTGAAGAAGAGCGTCGGAGAATGGGCGGCCGCCGTCGAAGTCCGCGATGCCCGCTTCAAAGACGCCGCCGCCCAGAACCAGCTCCTGAGCTCGCACCTGCAGGAAGCCGTGGCCAGCCATCGCGAACTCAGCCGCCGTTGCGAGGAAGCCGTGACCCTGCTGAACCAGCGGACGCAGGACGGCAACGCCGTCATCGAACAGCTCAATCAGCGCAATCGCGACTGTGCCGAGCTGACCGAAAAGCTGAACCGGAGGACGGAGGAATACAACGAGCTGCTTAAAAAACCGGCGGCCCAATGACTGCGGGCTCAAGATCCCAGATCAATCGCCGACTTGCCGGAAAGCGCTTCGCTAGCTAAGTTCTGGCTCCTACAAAATTTCCCGGAGACCGCCGATGAGCGCAGAAGATTTGACCGAAGCCGAGATCGATCGTGTTCTCGAATGGTACGAAAAAGCTCCCGGCGAGGATCTCGTCGGCGATGAGCTCCTGCCCGATAACAGCTGGGAAAGCCTGGTCGTCATCTTCGACCCCGAAGACGATGATGCCGGCATGCTCGATGCCTACGAAGTCGAAGAGGCCGATGTCGCCGCGCTCCAGAAGCTGGTCACGCACCGCATCGACCTCGCCAAATACGATTACTTCGTCGCCGCCTACGCCAAGGAAGGTTGACATAGCCTCGGCTTCCGACTAAGGTGTCGGCCTATGTACTGGTATTACAAATATTCTTTGGCCCTTCTGGCGGTGCTCATTCTGCTGCTTGTCGGCAAGTGTGCCCTGCCCAAGGTCTTCAGTTCTCACCCGAAAGAGGGTCGGGAGGCGGTCACTGATGTCGCCCCCCTGAGCAAGTCTGCCGTTTTGCCGCCGCCTCAGCCCGGCCGCACTCTGCCCCCCGGATCGATGACGGAATCGGCCGACGCCCAGGCCTTGGCCCGCAACTTCAAAGCCCTGATGGGCGAAGCCGACACCGCCCGCAAAGCCGGTCGCAATGACGTCGCCATCGAGCTCGGCCTGAAGGCCATGGAGCTCCCCGGCCTTGAAATCCACGGCGGTGCCTGGCGCCAGGCCGCCACTCTCGTCGGCGAAGTCAACACCCACCTCTTCACCAGTGACGCCCCGTCCCTGCGCAAGACTTCGGTGACGGTGAAAAATGGCGACGCCCTCGCCAACTTCGCCACCAAAAAGACCACCGTCCGCGCCATCCAGCGCCAGAACAAGATCCCCCTCACGTCGCGCAACATCCGCGCTGGCCAGCAGCTCACTTATTTCGCCGGAGACTGGAAGCTTAGTGTCTATAAAAAAGACTTCCTCATGGTGCTCGAGCACAAGGGTCAGTTCTTCAAGTTCTACGACGTCGGTCTCGGCAAGGACAACCGCACCCCTTCCGGCAGCTTCAAGATCAAAGGCAAACAAGAAAATCCGCCCTATTACCATCCGGACGGCCGGATCATCCCCTTCGGCAAGCCCGACAACATCATCGGCACCCGCTGGATGCGTCTGGTCAACTCGGTCGACGGCAGTTACGATCGCATCGGCATTCACGGCACCGCCGAACCCGAAAGTGTCGGCAAAGCCTCATCCGCCGGTTGCGTCCGCATGCGCAACGCCGAAGTCGAGGAGCTCTTCGACCTCCTCCCCGACAGCTCTGTAGAAGTCATCATCAAGGAATAAGAACGTGGAAAATTTCTCCCTCGAATTCGAACGCCCCGTGCGTGAATTGCAAGACAAATTGGACAAGATGCAGATCTTCGCCCGCGAGCACAATGTCGACATGACCCGGCAGCTCGACGAGCTCGAAAAAGAGATCGAGACCACCGCCCGCGAGACCTTCGCCAACCTCACTCCTTGGCAGCGCGTCCAGCTCGCCCGCCACCCCAAGCGTCCCTATTCGCTCGACTACATCGAGCGCATTTTCACCGACTTCCTCGAGCTCAAAGGCGACCGCTGCTTCGGTGACGACGCCGCCATCGTCGGCGGCTTCGCCAAGCTCGACGGACGCCCGGTGATGATCATCGCCCACCAGAAGGGCCGCGATCTGAAAGAGCGCAACCGCCGCAACTTCGGCATGGCTCACCCGGAAGGCTACCGCAAGGCCCTGCGCCTGATGCAGGTCGCCGAAAAGGCCGGCGCCCCGATCATCACCTTCATCGACACCCCCGGCGCCTACCCCGGCATCGCCTCGGAAGAGCGCCACGTCGGTGAAGCCATCGCCGTCAACCTGCGCGAAATGTTCAACTTCACCGTCCCTATCATCTGCACCGTCATCGGTGAAGGCGGCTCCGGCGGCGCCCTCGGCATCGGCGTCGGCAACGCCGTCATGATCATGGAAAACGCCTACTACTCGGTCATTTCACCCGAAGGTTGCGCCGGCATCATCTGGAAAGACGGCACCAAGGCCGCCAAGGCCGCCGAAGCCATGAAGATCACCGGTCCCGACCTGCTCGACCTGAAGATCGTCGACGAAGTCATCGCCGAGCCCGTTGGCGGCGCCCATCGCGACCACGACAAGACCGCCGAGCTGCTCAAGTCGGCCCTGCTCCGCCAGCTCGCCAACCTCGACGAGCTGTCTCCCGAAGGCCTGGTCAACCACCGTTACGAGCGCTTCCGCGTCATCGGCGCCTACGCCTAAAGCCTTTCGCCAATTTCTCGCCCGGGTGTCGCATTGCGCTCACCCGGGCTTTTCATCGTCGCTTTTCATTGGGAACTCGTCTACCCTCATTGAGCTTCGGCAAAGCGGATTCTCTCCGGCAGGGCTTGTTCACGTTGACCGATGCCAAAATAGGTCGTCCGGACCTTCCTCGCGAGTCATGAGTTCATGGTTTGTAGTCCCGGCTTCAGCCGGTTTTTGTGCTCAAATTG
>JAYTMY010000052.1:0-6989 GCA_043748535.1 Lentisphaeraceae bacterium
CGAACTCGTCGCCTACGAGGAATCGCAAGGCGCCCTCGAGATCTTCGTCAGCGACAAGAAAGTGATGCGCTACAAAGACTCCTACGCCACCGGCAAGATCGCCATCACCCGCATCCTTCCCCTCGGCCTCAAAGGCGGCTTCGCCCTCGCCGGCACCCGCGAAGTGTGGAGCCTCGATTTCACCGGCAAGCAATGGCTCAGCCAGCGCTTCGGCAAAGCCGCCGCCAGCTTCGACAAAGCCAGCTTCCACAGCTTCGCCGCCGGCGACCTCAACGGCGACGGACTGCCCGACATCGCCGTCCTCGACGGCGCCAACAACAGCGTCGACATTATGACCCTCGCCGCCGATGGCCAGCTCCTCCCCGCCAAAGCCTTCCGGGTCTTCTCCGACGAAAACCACGGCGGCGGCGGCGACGACAAGCGCCCCAACCCCACCCAAGCCATCATCGGCGACTTCACCGGCGACGGCCTCGACGACCTCGTCCTCACCTGCCACGACCGCCTGCTGGTCTATCCTGGGAAGAAGTGAGGGGAGTCAAGCTCTTGCCTCCATCGCATTTTCAGTGTAAAGTTCAGCAAACGAGGTATTCCCATGTCCACGACTACGACCACGATTAAAGATGAAGCTCACCGACTCGTCGATCAACTCCCGTCAAATGCCACTTGGGATGATCTTAGGTATCAAATCTATGTCCGAGAATCTATTGAAAAGGGTCTCAAGGACAGTGCCGAAGGCAATGTCAAGGATGTCGGCGATATCCGTGCTAAATACGGCCTGCCTCGATGAATGTCCGGTGGACGGATCATGCCGAGGAAGATCTCGACGCCATCCACGCCTTTATCGCGCAAGATTCCTTGTCGCACGCCAACCGGATGATTGATAAAATCACCGCTCGCTCGAAACAGATCGGCACCTTCCCTCAATCCGGAAGGCAAGTTCCCGGGTTTGGCTTGCCACAAATCCGGGAAGTTCGTGAAGGTTCTTACCGGATCATTTACCACATCTTGCCTGAAGGTGTCGAAGTCATCTCCATTTTGCATGCCTCGCGAGATGTCCTTCGTTCAGAATAATCCAGCCGTCACAACGGGCTAAATACGGCCTGCCGAAATGACCCCGAACCTGTCATCTCATCGCTTCGCGACGAGCGCAAACTCGATCGGGACGATCGAGCCACATTGAGCGACACTCGAGCTGGAAGCTCGAGCCACGAAAGCAGAACACCCGGCACGGAGGCCGGGGCTCCCAGGTTTGAGCTCCCGCCGCTCCATTCTTAACTCTTAATTCTTAATTCTTAATTGCTGAAAAGGCCCCTCCCATGACTTCCTTCCTCGCCCGTCACCGCCGCGCCTCCCTAGTCCTCGCCCTGATCTGCGCCCTCGCCGGCATCTTCGCCCTGCGCAGCCTGGAACAAAGGCCGGAACCGAAGGTCACCAGCTCCATGCTCGTCATCCGCGCCGCCCAGCCCGGCGTGCCGGCGCAAGAGCTCGAAGAAGCCATCGGCCAGCCCCTCGATCAAATGCTGCGCCAGATGCCCGGCCTGAAAAGCTTCCGCAGCCAGACCTGGAACGGACTCCGACTCACCCTCCTTGAAATCGATGCCAAAGCCCCCGCCAGCGCCCGCAGCCGCCTCGATCAGGAACTTGGCGAACTCCGCAAACGCCTCGGCGCCGTCAACCCCGGACTCAGCGGACCCGAGATCGATGCCGAACGTCCCGACGCCGAGCTCGCCATCTCCCTCCGCGCCGACAGCAACGCCGCCCTCCGCCAGGCGCTGCCCGCCATCCTCGACCGCCTCGCCAGCACCCCCGGAGTCGCCAGCAGCGAAGTCGTCGGTGCCCCCGCCCGCCGCATCTGCATCCGCTACAAAGACGCCGACCTCGCCCGCAGCGGCCTGTCGCCCCTCCAGGTCGCCGGCCTGATCAGCAGCCACGGCCCCCAAGCCCCCGGCGCCTATCTCGACGACGGCAAGACGCTCATCCCCGTCCACGCCGACATCCGCCTCAACTCCCTCGAGCGCCTCAAAGGCATCATCGTCCCCGATCCCGTCGACAACCACCCCACCACCCTCGAACGCCTCCTCGACATCAGCCTCGAAGACGCCCCCTCGGCCTCCTGTCTGCTCGCCGAGTGCAGCCCCGCCGTCTGCCTCATGATCAGCCGCCAGGCTGGTCAGAGTTCCGAAGCCTTCCGCGAAGGCGTCATGACCAGCCTGAAAAGCCAGTGCGCCGCGCTGAAATTGCCGGAACCGCAAATCCTCCTTGATTCCGGCAGCCTCGCCCGCCATGACGCCTTCGACTTCAACCGCGCCGCCCTCGCCGGACTCGCCGCCATCGCCCTCCTCCTCACCCTCGTCCTCGGCTTCCGCAACGGCCTCCTCGTCACCCTCATGGTGCCCCTGTCGCTGCTCTCCACCTTCGCCGTCCTCAAGGCCCTCGGCGCCAGCGTCGATCTGGTCACCCTCGGCGCCGTCACCATCGCCATCGGCATCGTCACCGACAACCACCTCGTCGTCGTCCAGGCCATGGCTCGCCGCCTTCAGGACAAATCAAGCCGCGACGAAGCGCTCGGCCCGGTCTTCCGCCTCCTCGGCGCCCCTCTCGCCGCCGCCACCGTCGCCAACGCCGCCGGCTTCCTCCCCGCCTCGCTTGCCGATCACGCCGTCGGCCAATTCCTGCACCAGCTCGCCCCGGTTCTCGCCATCGCCCTGAGCTTCTCCTACCTCTACGCCTTCGCCTTGACCCCCTTCCTCGCCGCCGCCGCCGTCCGCCACCCCCTCGCGCCGCTCGAAAGACTCTACGAAAAACTCCTGCAGCGCCTCCTGCCCCGCGCCGGACTGGTTCTCCTGCTGCTCCTGCCCCTGCTCCTCCTCGGACCCTGGCTCCTCGGCCGCCTGCCCCTGAGCTTCTTCCCCGAAGCGCCGCGTCCCCTCCTCATCGGCGAACTCAGCCTCGACCAGAGTGCCGCGCCCTCGGTCACCCGCGCCGCCGCCCTCGAACTCGGCAAGGCCCTCGCCACCAAGACCGGCAAAGCCCACTGGAGCGCCCTCTGCGGCAGCTCCCTGCCCGCCACTGCCGGCTACGGCGAACTCCACGCCGCCGGACCCCACGCCGCCCTGCTGCTCCTGCCTCTCGAATCCAACCAGGATGCCCGCCAGGCCCTCGCGTTAGCCCAGACGCTGCCCGCACCCAAGGGCTGCACCCTGCGCTGGCGACTGCAAAGCGTCGGCCCGCGCGCCGCCTGGAAACAACGCTTCGAAATCAGCGGCCCGGAAGCCCAGTTGAGCGCCTTCCGCAAAAAACTCGATGGCGGCGGTTCATGCACCGGCCTGCACCAGGAGTTCAGCAGCGCCCCCTCTTGGAAGCTCACCCTGGATCAGGACGAAGCCGCCAAGCGCCACATCACTCCCGCCGACACCGCCCTTGCGCTCGCCGCAAATCTGCACGGCCTGCCAGTGCTCGACATCCATCAGCAAGGCGAAACCCTGCCGGTCGTCGTCCTGCCGACTCGCAGCGGCGACAACGATGTCGAACGCCTTCGCGACGCCTTCATCTACCCCGCCCGCGGCGAACCCTGCCTGGTCTCCGACGTCGCCAAGCTCGAGAAGATCAGCGAGCCCGCCTGCCTCGAGAAGAAGCAGGGCCTGCCAATGATCACCCTGCTCGGCGATGGCTCGACTCCTCCTTCCTTAGCGCATCTGACCGCCCAATTCCCTGGTCTGACGATCGAAGACTGCGGCGTCGCGCGTCTCGGCGCCGAAGCCAGCTCCGCGCTTTACGACCAGATCCCCTTGGCCGCCGCCTTGATCTTCATCGCCCTGATTCTGCAATGCGGTTCTTTGCGTTCGATGCTGGTCAGTCTGAGCATCATCCCTCTCGGTCTCACCGGCTCCGCATTGGCCCTCACGTTCAGCGGCGTGCCTCTCAGCTTCATGGCCATCCTCGGCATCACCGCCATGGCCGGCCTCGCCCTCAACATCGCCATCGTCCTGGCCGCCGCCATCCGCCAAGAACTCGGCAGCGGCAGCGACACCATCGCCGACATCTCGCGTGCCGCCGCCTCCCGACTCGAACCGGTCCTGCTCAGCACCCTTTGCGCCTTCGCCGGCGCCATCCCCCTCGCCTTCTCCGGCGACGGCCTCTGGCTCCCCCTCGCCCTCGCCCTCATCGGCGGCCTGATCGTCGCCACCCTCGGCGGATTGCTGCTCATCCCGCTGCTCAGTCGGCTGCTGCTGGGGCGCTGAAGCGCTCGGCATCGCTGTCGACCAGCCGGCTGTTCTTGTTCCCTCTCGGGATCGCTGGCGTCCCGCCGGCTGTGTTCTAAGCTCGAACACGTCGATGTCTATCGATAGCTATCGAGCGCCTTATCGACAGATGGAGCGCGGCAGTCCGCGTAGCGACTGCGGCCCCTCCATGTCCGGCGCCAGTCCGAAGAATCAAACGAGCCTCTTTCGTGATCTGCGCCGGCCGCAAAAACCGCGTTCTCTTCGCCTTGCCAGTTGCGGACTTTCCGGCCGCAACAACTAAAGGCAATGCTCTTTCACCACAGAGGCACAGAGAGCACAGAGGAGCTGCAAAAATGATGTCGACCTATATCACTCCGTTTGAGCTTGGTTCGTGCGTCGCGAAGCGACAGGATGACAGCTTGGCGGTGGCGATGCGGAAGGCGCACACCCGAACACCTCTGTCACCGCGTCGCTGACGCGACGCCAAATTCATTGCCAAACATACCGGGGCTTGAAAGCCCCGGCTACAATCACACCGTCGCTTCGCGACGAGCAGCTTTCCCCCTCCACCTCCCTAACCAATTCTTATTCCAATCTTGACCTCGGCTTGATCAAGAGCCTTGAATGTTCCTTGATTTAACCCAAGGATTGCTGACGTGCTTCATCTTGAAACCGGGTCGGGAGGCCTACTCGAACATCGTCTCCTCCAGGAGATCCTGCCTGAGCTCGACGGCGTTGCCGAAGTGGCGGAGATCGGCGACATCCGCCATGAAGGAGCCTCGTTTCCGATTCATAGTCTTTGTGTCGGCTCGAAGGATCCGCAAGCGCCGCTTCTCCTCCTCACCGGCGGGGTCCACGGCCTCGAACGCATTGGCTCGCATGTCATCCTCGCCTTCTTCCAACACCTCGCACGGATGGCGCGCTGGAGCACATCCATTCAAAATATGCTCGGACAGATCCGCATCGCCGCTCTGCCGGTGATCAACCCCGTCGGCATGAGCCTGCGCCGCCGCAGCAACGGCCATGGCGTCGATCTGATGCGCAATGCCCCGGTCGAATCCAACGCCGCGTCCTGGCGTTTGTGGTCAGGACAGCGCCTCAGTTCGCAACTGCCCTGGTTTCGCGGTCAACCCGAGGCGATGGAAAAAGAATCCCAGCTCCTTTGCGACTATGTCCGCAGCCAACGCCAGGGGCGCCGCTTCACCCTGGCTCTCGATCTCCATTCCGGCTTCGGCAGCAGGGATTCTCTCTGGTACCCCTACTCCCACCGCCTCACCCCGCCCGCCAATCTGGCGGAATACGCCGCGCTTGCCCGCCTGCTCGACAAATCGCCGCTGCAATCGATCTATGATTTCGAGCCGCAGACCCGCCATTATCAGATCAGCGGCGACCTCTGGGATCTGCTCCTCCTCGAAGCCGAAAATAGCGGTGACGACAAGCGCTTCCTGCCCCTCACCCTCGAGCTTGGCTCCTGGCTCTGGCTGCGCAAACATCCCAGCTCCATCCTGAGCTCCGAAGGCCCTTTTAATCCCTTGATCCGCCACCGCTATGAGCGTATTCTTAGGCGACACGGCGTCCTCCTCCTCCTCCTCGCTGAAGCCTGCGCCAGCCACGCTCAATGGCTGCCCAAGGAAGCCCAGCGCCCGACTTATCACTCCGAAGCAAGGAACCGATGGTATGGAAAATGAACAGCCGATTCACTGGATTCTCCTGCGCGGACTGGTCCGCGAAGCCCGTCACTGGGGAGGCTTCCCCGAACGCCTGCAGGAGGCCTTCCCGAAGGACATCATTGTCACCCCCGATCTGCCTGGTTGCGGTCTCCGCAAAAGCGAAAAAAGTCCGCTCAACATCGATGGCTATGCTGCCGCGATCGAAGACGACCTAGCCGCTTTGCCCGGGCCGCGGGTGATGGTCGCCCTGTCCTTGGGAGGCATGGTCGCCTTGTCCTTGCGTCAACGTCGTCCTGATCTGCTGCAGGGGCTGGTTCTGATCAACAGTTCCGCCGCTTGGCTGTCCCCGTGTTTCCGCCGTGTCCGCCCGGCGGCCTGGCCGAATCTCCTCGCCTCGCTCTGGCGCCTCAATCCCGCCAGCCGCGAAGCCGGCATTCTGCGCCTCGTCTCCAATTCGCCGGAAGCCCGGGCCGAAGCTCTGCCCTTGTGGACCCAGATTCAGAAAGACCGGCCCTTGAACCGCCTCAGCGCCCTGCGCCAGCTCACCGCCGCCGCCTCTTTCCGCCTCCCCGCCGAATCGCTGCAACAGTCCTCGCCGGTAATCGTCCTCAGCTCGCAGCAGGATCGCATGGTCCACCCTTCTTGCTCGACCCTGCTCGCCCGTCAACTCAAAGCGCCGCAGATCATCCATCCCAGTGCCGGTCACGACCTGCCACTCGATGCCCCGGCTTGGCTCTTGCATCAGCTCTGCGACTTCCGCAAACGCCTCAGCAAGACCCCCGATTACCGCCTCAAAACCGCGAAGGTTTAAGCCTAAAAACCGCAGCAGAGGAATGGAACCGGGTTGAAAGGTTGAAACGCAAGCACATGAACAACAGCAACAAGAGACGAATCTAAGAGCATAGCTCAAAGTTGGCGAAGATGACTGTCGAAGCTTTTTTTCATAGTCGTTAGTTGTTGCTGTTGCAGCTAATCCTTTCAACCTAAAAACCGCAGCAACCCAGGACCATCCGCGACCCCTTCAGGGTCAGAATTCATAACCCCTTCCAACCCAGGGTGTCGCCGATGCGGCTCAACCCCGGGCTAAAATCTGAAA
>JAYTMY010000053.1:0-16972 GCA_043748535.1 Lentisphaeraceae bacterium
CGAGACGGCGCTGGGCATCGAAGACGAAGAAGTGCGGGGTCCGCAACGCGCCGTAGGCGAGGGCGACCGATTGCTCGGGATCGTGGGCGTAGGTCCAGGGGAATTTGTGCTCGGCCATGCGGCTGATCATGTGTTCCCAGGAGTCTTCGGCATAGGTGGCGACGGAGTTGGAATTGATGGCCAGGAAATCGACGCCACGGGGATGGAAATTATTGGCCGTGCGGCGCGTGACTTCATCGCTGCCGGTGACGAAGGGGCAGTGGTTGCAGGTGAAGAAAACGACGAGGATCGGCGCGGAGAAATCGGCGAGGCTGACGCGGCGTCCATCGGTGGCGGCGAGGGAGAAATCGGGAGCGCTGGCGCCGAGGGGGAGGGTGAAGGCTTTCATGAGAGTTCCTTGGCATTAAGGGTGACGTCGATCCAGGAGTGGCTGAGGCGGCCCTGCTGGATTTCGATGCGGGCGAGATGCCCGAATTGGGTGAGCGAGCCAGCGCAGATTTCGTGGGAGCCCGAGTTTTCGCTGCGGAAGAAGGGGTGGTGGACGTGGCCGCAGAGGCTGGCGAGGAGGAGGCCGGAGTCGAGTCCGGCGGCGAGGGCTTCGGCGCCATGGAGGGCGCGGCGGGGGGCGAGGGGCTGGCCGAGAGCGTTGCGCAAAGGGTAGTGTTGGGCGCTGATGGAGGCGAGACCGAGTTCGCGTCCTTGACGGGCGAGATCAAGCGCCAAAGCGGCGTTTTCGCGGCTTAATCGTCCGGCGGAATTGAACCACGAGGGACGGCAGACGTCGATGAGGATGAGGCGCAGGCCGGGGAAGTCGATTTTTTGCGGTATCGGGCCGGGCTGGAGGCGGCCTTTGTTGGCCCAGAGGAGGAAGTCATCGCAGGCGGTTTTGGCGGCGGCGAGCGAAGTGTAGCGGTCGTGATTGCCGGGGATGCAAAGGAAGTCAAAATCGGGGCTTTCGACGAAGGGGGCGAGGCGTTGCCTGGCCTTGTCGAATTCGTGCGGGTCGGAGCAGGAGGTGAGGTCGCCGGTGCAGACGACGAGGTCCGGTTTTTCCTGGCGGCAGACTTCGAGGGCGCGATCGAGGTAGGCCCAGTGGTGATGGCTGCGGCGGCGCAGCATGTAGTTGCAGGCGCCGATCCAACGTTTGTCAAAAAAGGCCCCGGGGAACCGGGGCCAATCACCTTCGTGGATGTCCGAAAAGTGGAGGATCTTCATGCGTCCGTCAGCCCTTCGAGGCCATTGCGGCGATGGCGCCGATGACGATGCCGAGGATGATCATGCCGATCATGCCGATGAGGCCCCAGTTGGGTCCCTGCTCCTGAGGGCGGGGGCCACGTCCGTGCGGAGCCTGGGCAGCCGGGTGCATACCGGTGCGGCGCGAGGGCGAGGCGGCGGTGTTTGAGTTAGTGCTTTTCGAGGTGTTCGGGCGATGATTGGCCTTGGCTTCGGCCTTTGTCGTCCGAGTAGCGTGGAATTCTTTTTCGGGGCCGTTGGAGGCTTTGCCGGCGTTCGCTTTCCTCGGGGGGGTGAAGACAATGCGGCCGGAGCCGGTTTTGCCGACTTGGCTGCCCGAAGAGGTGAGATTCTTCTTGATGGTCTCGATTTCGCGAGCCAGCGAGGCGGCGTCGGGGAAGCGATCGTCGGGATGTTTCGCCATCATCTTGGTGAGGAGGCGGCAAACCGATTCGGGGATCGAGGCATCGTGCACGGTGGGTGGCGGCAGGGGGTCCTGCAGGTGCTTGCGGGCGATGTCGGCGGCGTTGCGGCCGTTGAAGGGGAATTCACCGGTGAGGCAGTGATAGAGGGTGGCGCCGAGGGAGTATTGGTCGCCGCGGAAGTCCATCGCCGAGCCGACCAGCTGTTCAGGGGAGATGTATTGCGGCGTGCCCATGATCTCGTCGCTTTCTTCGTTGCCGGCGAGGATGTCATTGGCGAAGCGGGAGAGACCCAGGTCCATCAGTTTGGCGACGCAGGTATCGCCGACGATCATGATGTTGTCAGGCTTGATGTCGCGGTGCACCAGTTTCTGCTCGGTCCAGGCGTGACCGAGAGCTTCGGCGACTTGGCGGGTGATGTCGAGACAGAGTTCGAGCGGCAATTTGTTATTGGCGTCGAGCAGCTGTTTCATGGTCATGCCCTCGACCATTTCCATGGCGAGGAAGTAGACCCCTTCTTCCTGACCGACGGCGTAGGCCTGGACGATGTTCGGGTGGTTGACGCGGGCGGCAGCGCGGGCTTCACGGATGAAGTCGGTGATCGCCGCCTGGTTCTGACCGCTTGAGATAGTCATGATTTTCAAAGCCACGGTACGGTCGAGGGACATCTGGTAGGCTTTGTAGACCACGCCCATGCCGCCTCGGCCGAGGAGCTTCTCGATAATGTAGTCGTTGACGACGACGCTAGGGCCAAAGCGTTCGGCCGGGACTTGTACCGGCTGGTCGCAGTGACCGCAGCCAACGTATTGGCCGAGGTCGCTGTCGTCGATGGCAATGATGCCGCTGCAGTGTTCACATTGAAAGCGCACTGATTCCTCCGGAGAAATTGGGCCAAATCTATAGGGTCTTCAGCAAATGACAAAGTGTTGTGGCTGTTAACTTGAATCTTAATTCTCATGCATGACCCGAAAAACCGCAGCAGAGGAATGGAGCCGGGTTGAAAGGTTGAAAGGTTGAAATGCAAGCGCATGAACAACAGCAACAAAAGACGATTCTAAGAGCAGGGTTCAAGGGCGACGAAGATGACTGCCGAAGCTTTTCTTCATAGTCGTTAGTTGTTGCTGTTGCAGCTAATCCTTGCAACCTTTTAACTGCGGTTTTTAGGATGACACTTCAGCTGACCCCTTCTCTTAATTATCTCGTGCGGCCAAAATAACGTAGATCTTTTAGGGTGGAAGACACAATGAAAAGCGCGAAATTGTTTACAATATCAAAGACAGTACAGTGGTTTTTGAGCTCAAAATACCACGATGTCCTGTTGGATCAGGATGTCGGCGTTGGCGCTGGCGTGCAGTCACTGGCGAGACGGCCAGGGTCTGGTCGCTGTTGAGGATCAGTTGCTGGACCCGGCCGACGCGGACGCGGAGGATTTTCGGCGGCGACACTGTGGCAGATCGAAGGGCCCTAGGCTCGCCTCGCCTCGATCAGGGGCAGGGGCAGGGGCAGGGGCAGGATATTGCGTTTGCGGGTCATTCGGAAGGGCCTTGAGCAGGCTGATTGCTGCCAAGATGATGCGGAGTCAAGGCTTGGCAAGGTGGAGGAGGTGCCGGTGGCGAGATCATTCCCCGGGCTTGCTGCTTGATTTCACTTGCTTTGCGGCTCCATTTCCCACGCACAGAAATTCACTCAGGAGTCCCGCATGAACAGCTTCCGTCTCGCTCTGGCGCAGTCCTGCTCGGGCAACCAGGTCGAGGACAATTACGCGTGGGCCCGGCAACAAATGATCGATGCGGCGGCACGAGGGGCGCAATTGCTGGTCCTGCCGGAATGCATCCTCTGCCAGGGGAAGCCAGATGGGGTCGCTCCGGCGGCGCGCCCGGCGGCGGAATGGAATCAACTCCTCGGCGCCTTGTCGAAAGAGCGCAAGTTGCCAGCGGTCTGGGGTGGCGTGCCGGAACAACGCGACGGCAAGGTCTACAACAGCTCGCTGGCCTTTGACGAGAACGGCGCCAGCCTCGGCATCTACCGCAAGACCCACCTTTTCCAGCTCTTCTCCGGGGAAAAACTGGTCGACGAAACCGCGACTTATGCCTTCGGCGACGGCTCGCCCCTGCTGCTGCACCTCGGCGGCTGGAGCTTCGGCCTGACCATCTGCTACGACCTGCGCTTCCCCGAGCTCTGGCGTCGCTACGCCGGCGCCGATTGCATCCTCAACACGGCAGCCTTCACCCGCAAGACCGGCCGGGCCCACTGGGACCTGCTGTTGCGGGCCCGCGCCGTGGAAAACCAGTGTTTCGTCGCGGCCGCCGCACAATGCGGTGTCCACCCGGGTACCGGCATCGCCACTTATGGACACTCCTGCGTCATCGATCCCTGGGGCGATGTCCAGGCGCAGCTTGAGGACGAGCCGGGCCTGTTGATTCACGACTTGCAACGCGACCGAATCGACGAAATCCGGGGCTTTGTACCCTCCTTGTTTAGCCGGAGAATTTAAACTGGGACGCAACGGGGACACAGTTGGGATACGACTGGGACACAGTTGGGGAAGAACCAGGACTAAAGAGCAAGGTATTTTTCAACCGAGAATTTGGAGATTTACATGAGATCAGGAGACTTGAAGATGAGAGCGGGTGATCCGCTGCCGAAGGTCATCGCGATTGACTGGGACGGCACCTTGTCCACCCTGCGCCAAGGCGCGCCGCAGGTGCTGAGGATTTTCTTGTTCCAGGCTTTCCGCGACGCGGGGCTGGATCCAGCGACGCATCAAGAAGAAATCCGGATCTTCGTCCACAACTCCGCCGGCTCGACGGCGCACACCCAGGCGCAGAAGATTTCGCATCTGCTCGAGAGTCTCGGCGGACGCCCTTTCAGCAACACCACAGTCGCCGGCGACGCCTTGTCGCGCGGCTACGATCAGCGCTGCCTGGCGCGCCTGAAATGGCAGCCGCGCCGCTGGCTCCTGCCGGGAGCGCTCGGCCTCTTGACCGAGTGCCGCCGCCGCGGCATCGCAGTGCATCTGGTCACCGGCAGCCCGCAGGCTTCGGTCGAAAATGAGCTGCGCCATCTGCGCCTGAGCGGCTACTTCACCGGCGTGCATGGCGCTAGTCCGGGCGATGGGGCGGACTTCAAACGCCTGCGTTTCGAAGCCATCGCGGCGAAACACGGAATCGCGTCTGCACAGCTTGGGGTGGTCGGCGACGGCCCCGCCGAGATGCGGGCCGGCAAGGCGCTGAGCTGCCCCCTGATCGGCATCGCCATTGAGGAGAGCCGCCACCACGGCTGCGAAGTCAAAGCTCAGATTTTGCGCGAACTCGGGGTCGAACACATCACCGATCGCCTCTGCCGCGTTCTGCCGCTCCTCAGTCAACAAATGAAACAAGAAAAACGATGAACTTGGCCGAACTTTGCCCCTGCGGCAGCAGCCGCAAAGAAGAACTGTGCTGCTCGCCGATTCTCGATGGCAGCCGCCAACCCACCACCGCCGAAGAGCTGATGCGCTCGCGCTACACCGCCTACACCCGCGCCGATGCCAATTACCTGATCGCGACCCTGCACCCCTCGAAGCGCTCCGATGAAGACGAAGTGAACATCCTCGCCTGGGCCCACAACAGCCGCTTCACCGGCCTCAGCGTCATCAAGACCAAGGCCGGCAAGGCCAAGGACAACGAAGGCGTGGTCGAATTTGTCGCCCGCTTCAGCGACGCCGACGGCACCTACGCCCACCGCGAAATCTCGAGCTTCGTCAAAGAAGATGGGAAGTGGTGGTACTTGGAAGGGTTGTAAGGGATGGAGGGGTTTTAGGGGTTTTAAGGGCGAGCGATGAACAAGCGAACAAGTGGCACTAGGGTTTTAGGGGTTTTAAGGGCGAGCGATGAACAGCGAGCCAGGAACAAGCAGCACAGGGTGGCAGTTATGAACGACATCAGGGAAAAAGGGTTCCGCGACTTGGTGGTGTGGCAAGCCTCAATGGATCTGGTAGTTGATGTCTATCAGATCTTGAAAAGCTTTCCTGAGCACGAGCGCTACGCGCTGACCGCACAAATGCGTCGATCAGCAGTTTCCATTCCGTCGAATATCGCCGAGGGCCAAGGCCGTGCGACCCGCAAGGATTTTGCCCATTTCCTGGTCATTGCCCGAGGCTCCTTGGCCGAACTTGAAACTCAGATCTTGCTCTCTGTGAGATTCCGCTATGTCGAGCAGCAACAAGTCGAAGCCCTTTTTAACCGCATTTTTGCCATTCGGAAAATGCTGAATCAACTCATCTCCCGCCTCCAATCAGAGCTCCCCGACCTGCACGAGGAATCCGCCATCTACGGCTCATCTCCTTCTTCGTTCTCCTAAAACCCCTAAAACCCCTAAAACCCTTATGTCCCCTAAAACCCCTGCCATCGCCATCATCGGAGCCGGCCTTTCCGGATTAAGCGCTGCCTGGGAGATCCTGCAGCTGCGTCCTGAATGCCAAGTGACGGTGTTCGAGGCGGGGTCCCAGCTTGGCGGCAAGATCCGCACCGAGCTTCAGGATGGCTTCCTCTACGAGCACGGACCCAATGGCTGGCTGGCTTCGCGTCAGTCCATCAGTTCCTTGGTGGAGCGAGTCGGCCTCGGTGGCGAAGTGATGCAGGCGGATGAAGCCGCGGCTAATCGTTATCTTTGGCGGCAAAATCGCCTGCTGAAACTGCCGAGCAAGCCGCTCCAGATCCTCGGCTGGGAAGGCCTGACTTGGACCGGCCGGATGCGGCTCGCTGGCGACTTCCTCCAAAAACCGCGCAGCGAAGAGGACGAGAGCGTTCACGACTTCGCCTCGAAGCAATGGGGTGCAGAATTTGCCGACGCGGTGTTCGACCCCTTCTGCACCGGGGTCTTCGGCGCCGATTGCCGCAAGCTGTCGATGCGCTCCTGTTTTCCGCCGGTTTTCGCTTGGCAGCGCCGCTACGGATCGGTCACTCGCGGCGCCATCGCCTCGCGGCCGAAAAGCTCCGGCCCGAAGAAGAAAGGCCCCGGCTTGCACAGCCTGAAACGCGGCATGGGCAGCTTGATCGAGGCACTCGCCGCCCAGATCCCGCTTCCCTCTCGCATCCTGCTCGATCAAGCCGTCACGGCGATCCGTCTCGAGGGCCGTCAGGTGCGGCTCGAATCCGGCGCGGAAAGCGGGCTTTTCGACGGCCTCATCCTCGCTTGCCCGGCCGATGCGGTGAGCACACTTCTCGGCGATCTCCTGCCGCCGGATTTGCGGCAGCGCAATCAAGCCATCGCCTACACCTCCATGGGCGTCGCGGTTTGCGGTTTCCGCAGCTCCGGCGCGCCCCTGCTGCCGCCCAGCTTCGGCTTTCTCGTGCCCTCGTCCGAGCCCGCCCAGATCCTCGGCTGCCTGCTCGATTCCCGCGTCTTCCCCGGGCGCTGCGAGGCCGGTCATGAAGTGCTGCGGATGATGTTCGGCGGGCCCCGCTCGCCCGAGCTGCTCGATCGCAGCGACGACGAGCTCAAGTCGATCCTGCTGCCCGAATTGCGCCGCACCCTACAGCTCGGACGAGATCCCGACTTCATCAAGATCATCCGCTGGCCGCGGGCGATCCCGAGCCCGGCGCCCTTCCATTTCCGCCTCGTCGACGAGCTCGAAAAAGCCCTCGCCGGCAGGCCTGTCGTCCTCGCCGGCAACGCCTACCACGGCGTCTCCATGGATGACTGCGCCCGCACCGGCAAAGAGGCTGCGACAGGAATTTTTGCGCGTATGCCACAATAAAGACCCGGCGGACCTCGTTGCAGGTTCGGACACCGATTTCACGGTGCCAAAACAAAAACCCTGGAGTCCTTCACATGAAATTCCTGACCCTCGCCGCCGCCTTCTCCCTCTTCCTCGCCCTCAACGTCCGCGCTGACGAGCCCGCCGCTCCCGCCGGTGGCGAAGGCAAAAAGCCCGAAGCTGGTGGCGAAGCCAAAAAAGGCGGCAAAGGCCACCCCAGCAAAGAAGAAATGCTGAAGAAGTTCGACAAAGACGGCGACGGCAAACTCAACGACGAAGAAAAAGCCGCCATGGAAGCCGCCATCGCCAAGCACAAAGAAGGTAAAGGCAAAGGTAAAGGCAAGGGCAAAGGCAAGCCCGAAGGCAAAGGCGACGAGAAGCCCGAATCGAAATAATTCCTGACCGGAAGATTCGACGAGCCGCTCCCCAACGGGGGCGGCTTTTTCCTGTCGTGGGATTCCCTCCTTGGCGCAGTAGATTGCCGCCGATTCAAGAGGGATTTATGCACGAGATTTTCCGTCAGCGTTTGTCGTTATGGACCATACAAGGCCGCCTCCGCCGCCTCCGCGATGAAGGCGCACTCGATTCGCGCCGGGCGCAACGCGACGGCCGCGAACTGGTCAACTTCGGCTCCAACTCCTACCTCGGCCTCGAACGGCATCCCGCCGTCACCGCCGCCGCTGCGGCCGCCGCAAGCGAATCCACCTCCTCCACCTCGTCGCGCCTGATCTGCGGTGGCTCGCCGCTGCTGGCCCGTCTCGAGGCGGAAACCGCCGCCTGGAAAGGCAGCGAGGCCTGCCTCGTCCTTAACTCCGGCTTCCAGGCCAACATCACCCTGCTGCCGGCCCTCGCCGGACGCCACGACCGCATCCTCGCCGACCGCCTCGCTCACGCCTCGCTGATCGACGGTGCCAAGCTCTCCGGCGCGGAACTTCTGCGCTTCCCGCACAACGATCTCGCCGCCCTCGAAGAGCTCCTGAAAAAGCCGGCGACAGGAATGGTTTTTGTCGTCACCGAAAGCGTCTTCTCGATGGATGGCGACCTCCCCGATCTGCCTCGCCTCGCCGCCCTGTGCCGAGCCTACGGCGCCTTCCTCTACCTCGACGACGCCCACGGCGCCGGCATTTGCGGACCCGAAGGCTCCGGCCCGGCGCACGGCCTCGGCGCCGATCTTCTCCTCGGCACCTATTCCAAGGCCCTCGGCTCCTTCGGCGCCTACGCCTGCCTGTCGGCCGAGCTGAAGGACTACCTGGTCAACTCCTGCCGCGGACTTATCTACTCCACCGCCCTGCCTCCCGCCGTCCCGGCCGCCTCGCTCGCCGCCCTGGCCATCGTCCGCTCGGAAGAAGGTCAAGCCCTCCGCCATCGCCTCCTCGCCCTCAGCAACGAACTGCGCCGCCTCCTCCGCGACGGCGGGCTCGATATCCGTCACGACCCGACGCCGATCGTGCCGGTCCCCTGCGGCGACGAAGCCGCCACTCTGCGCCTCGCCGCAGCTCTGGCTGAAGAGGGCTTCCTCTGCCCCGCCATCCGACCGCCCACCGTGCCGGAAGGTTCCTGCCGCCTCCGCCTCAGCCTCACCGCGGCCCATCTCGACCGCGACATCCGCGAACTCGCCGCGGCGATCCTGAGGAATCATCCTGCGACCAGAGCATTATTCACCACAGAGACACAGAGTTCACAGAGATAACGAGTAAAAATTAAAAACTCTGTGCCTCTGTGCCTCTGTGGTGAATATTTGTCCTTGCGCTCGCGCCAAGGCAAGGCAGAGTGGCGGCGGAGACCCCTCACATGCGCCTGATTCTCATCATCGTCATCCTTCTCGTCATCGTCGGCTTCATCGCCTTCGGCCTCGGTCGCGCCCGCGGTCGTCACGACAAATAAGCCCGGACAAAGCTCATGTTCACCCTGTTTTGCCGCTGGCTGCTCAGCAAGATCTTGCCGACACCTGCCCTGCACAAAGCCGCTGCGAGCGGAGAGCTGCCGCGACTGCGTGAACTCCTGCGCACTGGCACCCCGGTCGACAAACGCGACGCCTACGGCACACAGACCCTCCATGTCGCCGCAAGCGCGGGACAAAGCGAAGCCATCCGCCTCCTGGTCGAAGCGCGCGCTGATGTCAACGCCTTTGCTGCTGATGGGGAGACGCCACTGCATCGGGCTGTCGGCAACAATCATCTTGAAGCCATGAAATTGCTATTGCAACTGGGGGCGAAGGTTGATGCCATGGCTTCCGATAGCTTTAGCTTCCCGGTTGTACATCATTCACTTATTCAACGCAGAGGCCGAGACGTCGTTGAGATTCTGTTGAATGCGGGGGCTTCAACAAATTTGCGGGATTCCGAATATGGGATGACCGCACTCCATGTCGCTGCTAATGCTAAAGCTGTCGAGAAAAATCTGGTTTCCTTCTTGGTTGAGCGTGGCGCCGACCTCAATGCAATGGATAAAAAAGGCCAGACGGCGTTGCACCATGCTGTGGGATTTGGCAGATTTGAAACCGCGCAGAGCCTGATTGATCTTGGTGCCGATATCAACGCTGTTGATAAAAACGGCAATACACCGCTTCATAATGCAGCTGGTTCCGACACGAAAATGGTGCTTCTGCTGCTACGAAACGGCGCCTCTGTTGACCTCGTAAACAAGGACGGGAAGATCCCCGTGGAGATTGCCCGGTTTTGCAAAGATACGGCATCCATCAAAGCCTTCGCGAACTTCGCAAACGAAGCCAAAACCTCAAGCTAAAACCGCAGCAAGCCCGGACCTTCCTCGACCCCTTCAGGGTCTAAAATCATAACTCATCCCAACCCAGGGTGTCGCCGATGCGGCTCAACCCTGGGCTAAAATCTCAGACCCGCTTCGGGGTCGAACTGCAGTTGAGCTCAAAGTTCGACTGCGGTTTTGAGCTCAACCTTTCAACCTTTCAACCTTTCAACCTAGTTCCCCACCATGGCCATCGACTTCAACAAGTTCAACCCGCAGCAGGGTGAAGCGGTGCGGACCTTCCACGGCCCGCTGCTGCTGCTCGCCGGTGCCGGTACCGGCAAGACCATGGTCATCACCCACCGCATCGCCTACATGGTCGAGCGCGGCGTCGATCCAGCCCAGATCCTCGCCGTCACCTTCACCAACAAGGCCGCCAAGGAGATGCGCGAACGGGTTGGCAAACTCGTCTCCGCCAAGGCCGCCAAAGCCATCACCCTCGGCACCTTCCACTCCTTCTGCCTCACCCTCCTGCGCCAACACGCCAAGCTGCTCGGCTGGTCGCACGGCTTCACCCTCGCCGACCCCGGCGACCAGATCGCCACCGTGCGCCAAGCCATGGCCCGCCTCCGCCTCGGCGACGGCGCCGAAGGTGGCCTCGACGCAAATGCCTTCATGAGCCGGATCTCCCGCGCCAAAAACCGCGACCTCCGCCCCGAAGACCTCGAGATCTCCGATGACGACGAAGAGCGCCTCGTCGGCCGCGTCTACCGCCTCTACGCCGAGCACCTGCACGCCACCGACCTGATGGACTTCGACGACCTCCTGCAGCAAAGCGTCCGACTCCTCCGCGATTTCCCCGAAGTGCTCAGCACCTGCCGCCGCCACTGGCGCTACCTCATGGTCGATGAATTCCAGGACACCAACTCGATCCAGATGGCCCTGCTGCGGCTGCTCGCAGCGCCCGACAACAACCTCTGCGTCGTCGGCGATGACGACCAGAGCATCTACTCCTGGCGCGGCGCCGAGGTCGAAAACATCCTCCATTTCGCCGACAACTTCCCCGGCTGCAAGACCATCAAGCTGGAGCAGAACTACCGATCCACCAACCGCATCCTCAAGGCGGCCAACAAGGTCATCGGCATCAACGACAAGCGCCACGGCAAAAACCTCTGGTCGCAACAGGGCGAAGGCGAAGAGATCGCCATCATCCGCTGCGAACACCCCGACAAGGAAGCCTCGATGATCGCCCAGGCGATCAAGGACCGCATTCTCGACAAAAAGGGCAAGCCGAAAGACTTCGCCATCCTCTACCGCTCCAACTCGCAGAGCCGTCCCTTGGAAGAAGCCCTGCGCCGCGCCAACATCCCCAACCGGGTGGTCGGCGACACCTCCTTCTACGAACGCGCCGAGATCAAGGATGCCCTCGCCTACCTGATGGTCGCGGTCAATCCGCGCAACGACATGGCGCTGCTGCGCATCCTCGACTCGCCGCCGCGCGGCATCGGCACCAGCACCGTGCGCATCCTGCGCCAGAGCGCCGAGGACCGCGGCCGCCGCCCCTGGGAGCTCGCCTGCGACGCCGCCTTCTGCAACCAGCTGCTCGGCCCCGGCCAGGCCCTGCACCAGCTCGCCCGCGACATCCAGCGCCACGCCAATTTCCTCCTCCACGGCGACGGCCGCCTCGCGCCCCGCATCCGCGCCTATCTCGACGAAGTCGGCTACCTCGACGGCCTCGCCCGCATGTACAAGCCCCGCGCCGATGCCGAGATCCGCCACGAAAACGTCCTCGAATTCATCAACGGCATCGCCGAACGCGAAGAAGAAGGGGCGCTCAGCCTCGAGTCCTTCCTCGAGAAGATCACCTTGGCCGAGGAATGGCGTCGCCGCAAAGACGGCGAAGAAGAGCAAGACGCCGTCACCCTGCTCACCGTACACGCCTCCAAGGGACTGGAATTCCCGGTGGTTTTCCTCACTGGCACCGAGCAGAATCTCTTCCCTCACGAGCGCTCGATCAAGGAGCGCAACATCGCCGAGGAGCGCCGGCTGTTCTACGTCGCCGTCACCCGGGCCAAACGCGAGCTCTTCATCTCCTGGTGCGGCACCCGCCGCAGCGGCCACACCCCGCAGCCCCGCCGTCAATCGCAATTCATCGGCGAACTGCCCGAGGACTGCATCGACTTCCGCACTCCCGACACCCTGGTGCGCAAGCTTGCCCGCGAGGAATCCTCCGCCGCCCTGCGCGACCTGCTGGAACGCTTCAAAACCCAGCCCAGCGCCGCCATTCCGGCCCTTCAGCCACCCGCACCCGCTCCGATGCCCGAGCCGCCCTCGGTGCCGCGTTTCCGCCCCGGCAAGGACCGCGAGCGCGACGACGATCAACCGAGTCTTTTCGGGGATGAGTTTTGAGGGGCTTTCGTTTTGAGCTGGTTTGTAGTCCCGGCTTCAGCCGGTCGTTGAGCTCAGCTGCTTGCGTTTTGAGCTGGTTTGTAGTCCCGGCTTCAGCCGGTCGTTGAGCTCAGGGGCTTGTGTTTTGAGCTGGTTTGTAGTCCCGGCTTCAGCCGGTCGTTGAGAGCTGCTTGTGTTTTGAGCTGGTTTGTAGTCCCGGCTTCAGCCGGTCGTTGAGCTCGAACGGAACAAGCCGGCTGAAGCCGGGACTACAAACTTGAGCTCAAAACGAAGACGCATGGCTTCGGAAGGAGGCGGCAATGAAAGCGGCAGAAGGACGCCTGACGCCTGCTTGGTGTTCGCCGAAGTCAGCAGTCAGGTGTCCGCAGTCAGTCGTCCAGGGATGGCGCTATTGCTGGCTCTTAGGCTTCGCTGATTGAGCCCGATATGGGTCGCGAAAGCGACGAGCTCAGCTGGTATGATGCTGACCAATCCAGTGGGGGAACCGAGGCTGATCATGGCTGACGAATGGTCTGCTGGAGCTTCCCTCTAATCCATTATCGGAGGAATTTCATATTCCACTGCAATGGCTTAACGCGAACTTGTTGAAGTGGCAACGAAGGGCAAAAGGCGAGAAGACAAGAAATGATTAAGCTCGGAGAAATCTCTCTGACTCAAAAAAAGGATGTTGATCATGGCCACCGCCCGTTCTCGCGTCACTACACCTGCTGACGCTATTGAGGAAGTTTTGACTGAACTTCTCGCGATCCGTAAAGACATGCTGGAATCCACGGTTCTCGCGGCCCCCATGATCCAGGAAGTGCATCCGAGATTTCTCGAAAGTGCCCGCAATTTGCTGCATTACCTGGCCTTGCGTCGCCGCGATCTTCGCCATTTGCAGCAGCGTTTGGCCGTCATCGGCCCGGCCTCGCTCGGTCAATCGGAGTCTCATGTACTCGCGACGCTGGATGCGCTTCTGATGATCCTGAATCGCATGAAAGACAAGAGCTGGATGCCGCCTGCTCATGAACTACCGCCGATCGGCTTCACTCGCGGCCAGGAATTGCTGCGGGAGCACACCGAGGATCTGCTCGGGGGGAATACCCATGGACGCTCGGTCCGGATCATGGTGACCATGCCTAGCGAAGCCGCCCACGACTACACTTTGGTGCACAGCCTGCTTGAACAGGGCATGGATTGCATGCGCATCAATTGCGCTCACGACGACGCCGGCGCTTGGCTGAAAATGATCGAAAATCTCCGTCGCGCCGAAAAGGCGATGAAGCGCAAATGCCGCGTCGTCATGGACCTCGCCGGGCCGAAGCTTCGTACCGGGCCTCTCGAGCCGGGGGCCGTGGTTGCCCGTATCCGTCCGCACCGTGATGACTATGGTCGGCAGACAGCGCCGGCCCGGCTTTGGCTGACCGCGGCGGAATCGCCCGAGACGCCGCCTTCGCCGGCTGATGCCGTCTTGCCGGTGGCCCGTGCCTGGCTGAGCGGTCTGGTGCGCAGCGATGTCATCCATTTCTTCGATGCGCGGCAGTCACCGCGCGAGTTCCGCGTCGTCGATGTCACCGAACGCGGCTGCTGGGCTGAAATCCACAAATCGGCTTACATCATTCCGGGAACCGAGCTCAAAGCCGATCGTTCCCGTGTCGGCAAGACCAAGGTCTTCCCCTTCTCGGCGAAAGAAAATTTCATCTTCTTGAACCTGGGCGACCATCTCATCGTCACCCGCGACCAGCAAGCCGGACGTCAGGCGACCTTCGACAGTGCGGGAGACATTCTGACTCCTGCGGTCATCGGCTGCACCATTCCGGAGGTCTTTGAAGACGTTCGCTCGGGAGAATCGATCTGGTTTGACGACGGCAAGATCGGCGGCGTCGTCGAAAAAGTTGAATCGGGCCGGGTTTTCGTCCGCATCACCCAGGCTCGCCTGCGCGGTGAAAAACTGCGTGGCGACAAGGGGATCAACCTGCCGGAAAGCAATCTCCGCCTCGCGGCCATGACGGACAAGGACATTGAGGATCTGAGTTTCGTGGTGGAGCATGCCGACATTGTCGAGCTGTCTTTTGCCAACACCGTCCGCGATGTCATCATGCTGCAGGAGCATCTGGCTCGTCTCGGCAAGAAGCAGCCGGCGATCGTCCTGAAGATCGAGACTCGCCGGGCCTTTGACAATCTGCCCGAGATGGTGTTGATGGCGATGCGTGCGCCGTGTTGCGGCGTGATGATTGCTCGCGGCGATCTCGCGGTCGAGTGTGGCTTTGAGCGATTGGCCGAGGTGCAGGAGGAGATTTTGTGGATCTGCGAAGCGGCGCATGTGCCGGTGATCTGGGCCACTCAGGTGTTGGAGACCCTCGCCAAAGAAGGCCAGCCTTCGCGCGCTGAAATCACCGATGCGGCGATGGGGCAACGGGCGGAATGTGTGATGCTTAACAAAGGCCCGCACGTGATCAGCGCGGTCCGGGTCCTTGATGACATCCTGCGTCGCATGCAAGCTCACCAGACGAAGAAGCGCGACATCCTGCGCGAGCTTCATCTCGCGCATGGCTTATTGTCGGCGTCGCGCCCAGGAACCAGTGGCAAGGGCGTGAATAAAAAGCCTGCCGTGGGATGACCGAAATACCCAGATGCTTCAGTTTGAGCTGGCGCTCACCGCAGCGCGGTCGAAGTTGGCTTAGCCCAGGGCAGCTCCCTGGGTCAGGTTTCCAGGCTGAGGCTCGCTGCGCGGAGCGAGCGCAGGATTGACTTCCTCACTCCCGGAGCGACGCTCCAGATCCCGATAGTTTTTTGACGTGGTCGCGATCCCATGAGCCTGCCATCACCCTCATTCCGATGACGAGGGCGATGAAAAGGATGATGGCAGAGATGGTCAAGGCGACGGTCATGGGACTCTCGTTTTACCGGATCGGCTTCAGGTAATCGAAGCCTTCGCCGCGGAGGTCCTCGAGGGAATAGCCGCCGGCGTCGGGGCCTGGGCTCATGTAGATCGAGTCGGCGAGGACGCCGGTGAAGTTGAGGAGGGGCGGGGTCTCAATGAGTTTGCGGAATTGGGGGCGGAGGAACCACTGATTTTCGGGGAGGTCGCAGCGCTCGCCGAGGGTGGTGGCGGCGTTGGAGCCGGATTCGATCAGGAAGAGGAAGGTGACAAGGGTGTAATCGCCGTGGGCGCATTCGCTGTCGAAGTCCATGGTGGCGACGGCTTCTAATTCCGAGGCCCAGGTTTCGTGTTCCTGTTCGGCCTTGTTGTCGATGAAATCCCAGATGCCATGGCTGGCATCGCTGGTGGCGTCGGAGAGGATGAGGGCTGCCTGGCGCCAGAAGTCGCGTTTCTCGTGGGTGCGGAGGCCGCGGTGGTGGCTGCGGATGAGCTCGGCGAGGCGGAGTCGCAGGTCAGCGCCGGGTCCGGCCTTGATGGCGATTTGCAGGGGGAAGAAGATCATCGGTTTTTCCAAGGGCTGCTGGGGAGGTTTCGACAATCTACGCCTAGGGCCGCCCGGATGGCAAGTCCGAAATCTTCTTCTTCCTGGAATCGCGGCGAGAAATCCGATGGGCCGATTCTTCGACGCAAACGGAAGGCCTGGGAGCACCGGCGTCCCGCCGGGTGTCCTGCGTTGCGTCGCGAAGCGTGGGAGGGAGTCAGCGACTGTCACGGCGTCCTTACTTAGCTTCAGATTTCACCAGACGCCTTTCAGAAGCGTGACAAGTTTGCGCAGTCGCTCTTGCGAAGCAGGCGAATCGGTGTTTATATTGGCCGGACTTGGTTTCCACATCCCAAGATCAGACAACAAACAAGCAGGAGATTTTCCCATGGCCGTTCTCGTCGGTAAACCCGCTCCCGATTTCAGCGTCAAAGCCGTTAAAGGCACCGAAGTCCTCGCTGACTTCACCCTGTCGCAATTCAAAGACAAGAAGTACGTCGTCCTCTTCTTCTACCCCCTCGACTTCACCTTCGTCTGCCCCACTGAACTGCACGCTTTTCAAGAGAAGCTCGCCGAGTTCGCTGCCCGTGACGTCGAAGTCATCGGCGCCTCGACCGACTCGTGGTTCTCTCACCTCGCCTGGCTCAACACCCCCAAGGCCGTCGGTGGCATCCAGGGCGTCGAATACCCCATCCTCTCCGACTTCAACAAGACCATCGCCAAGGACTACGACGTCCTCTTCGAAGGTCTCGGCGCTGCCTACCGCGGTCTCTTCTTGATCGACAAGAAAGGCATCGTTCAGCACCAAGTCGTCAACAACCTGCCCCTCGGCCGCTCGGTCGACGAAGCTCTCCGCATGGTCGACGCTCTCCAGTACTTCGAAAAGAACGGCGAAGTCTGCCCCGCCAACTGGAAAAAAGGCGAGAAGGCCATGAAGGCCAACCCCGAAGGTCTCAAGACCTACTTCGGCAAGAACTGAGCTTCCTCAGTGCCGCAAAAAGCGCTCCTGTGAGGGGGCGCTTTTTTTGTTGCGGAGGAATATTCTGCCTCTCTCATTCAAG
>JAYTMY010000054.1:0-5859 GCA_043748535.1 Lentisphaeraceae bacterium
CTGTATCGACCTTCTCGTCGAGGAATGCGTAATCGTCGAACTGAAGTCCATCGAGCGCATCGCCCCCGTTCACACCAAGCAGCTCCTGACCTACCTCCGCTTGACGAACCTCCGCGTCGGCCTCCTCCTCAACTTCGGCGCCCCATCACTCGAATTCAAACGCATGATCTTCAGCCGCCCAAAATCACTTTAAAAAATCTGTGCAATCTGCGTAATCTGCGGATAAAAACCATGGAGCTTAACATGACATCCCGCGACACCATCCTCGCTTCGCTTCGCCAGAACCGTCCGCCTGCTCCCGAAGCGGTGCGTCCGCCGTCTGATTACGGCATCTGCTACCCCGACAAACAAGCCCGTCTCGCCGAGGCCTTGTTGCCGGCCGGCGGCGAGCTCATCCCCTGCGCCCGCGCCGAACTGGCCGAGCGCGTCCGCGCTGCTTGGCCCGAGGCGAAGCACATCTTCGCCCCCAGCCTGCCCGAGCTGCACAACGTGCCCATGCCCGAGGCCGGTATCGACCCGAAGATCTACGGCAATCTCGACCTCTGTTTGATCGAAGGACGCTTCGCCGTCGCCGAAAACGCCGCCGTCTGGATCCCTCATGAAGACGGCAAACACCGCAGCGCCCCCTTCCTCGCCACCAATCTGGCTTTGATCGTTCCCGACGGCCAGATTCTCGACAACATGCACCAGGCCATGGCCCGCATCGCGGCCAGTCCCTTGCCCGAAGCCGGCGCCTTCATCGCTGGCCCGAGCAAGACCGCCGACATCGAGCAGTGCCTGGTCATCGGCGCCCACGGCCCCTGCATGATGAGGCTGTTCCTGGTGAAATAAAAGACCGATCTCCCTTCGGCTGAGATCACCTTAGCTCATCGACTTTTCCCGTCAGCACTGGCAAGGAACGCGAGAAGCGCTAATGTTGGCGGCCCCTGCAACATCACAACATCAAGAGGTCCATCATGGGTCAGCAACTCCGTAGCCGCAGCAAGCGCGCCGCTCGTGCCCGCTATATCGAGCGTAAAAAAGTCGGCGTCCGCGCAGCCATCAAGGCTAGCGCCAAAGCCAAGAAGAAGTAATTCTTCTCGACTTCAGCAGTGAAGCCGGTCCCTCGCGGGGCCGGCTTCCTGTTTTTCGGCTTACGGTGATTTCGATCGAGGCTCGGCAGAAAAAAATCCACAGGGGTGGAGATTTTTGTAACTTCGAGCGTGTTTCGCTGCTGTTCCAAGTGGGGAGAAAGCCTCCCCTGACTCAAACAAACCATGGAGCCTCCCAATGAAAATGCTTTGCCTCACCACCTTCTTCGCCACCACTTTATTGGCCATGGCCACCCCCGGCGACGCTCTCAAGGCCTGGGATAAAAACACTGACGGCAGCCTCGATAAAACCGAGCTCAAAGACGCCAGCGCAGCCGACGCCAGCTACTCCAAGTTCGACAAGAACTCCGACGGTATTCTCGATAAAGCCGAGTTGAGCACCGCGGTTACTGATCTTGATGCCGCTCCTGCCGTCGATGCCGGCAAGAAAGAGAAGAAGGGCAAGAAAGAGAAGAAAGAGAAGAAGGGCAAGAAAGAGATGAAAGAGAAGAAAGAGAAGAAGAAGAAGGGCAACTGAGCTCTTGTTCGTCATGGTTTGTAGTCCCGGCTTTAGCCGGTCGGTGAGCGCAAAAGACGGAGCAGCAGAACCAGCCGGCTGAAGCCGGCACTACAAACTTGAGCGCAAAAGACGGAGCAGCAGAACCAGCCGGCTGAAGCCGGGACTACAAACTTGAGCGCATAAGACGGAGAGACCGTGAATCCTGACGCCTGACTGTCTTAATCTCTGTCAACAGCCGCGGCATTTTTCGCCGCGGCTGCTTCATTGTCGGCCTATCGTCAAAATCAAGGAATCCGGCCTCATGGACATCAAAGAATATCGACTCGGCTTCATCGGCATGGGCACCGTCGCTTCAGGCGTCGTCGACGCCCTTCGCAAAAACGGCAGTCTGATCAGCTCGCGCAGCGGTCTGAAGCTCACCCCTGTCGCCGCCGCGGTCCGCCGCCTCGATGCCAAACGTGATTGCAATCTCGACGGCATTGAAATCGGCACCGATCCGATGGCCGTGGTCCGTAATCCCAAGGTCGACATCGTCGTCGAACTCATCGGCGGTGTCACGGTCGCCCGCGAAGTGGTGATGGAAGCCCTCCGCCTCGGCAAGCCGGTGGTGACTGCCAACAAAGCCTTGATCTGCGAATTCGGCAGCGAGATTTTTGCCGCCGCTACCAGCACTCACGCCGGGGTTTTCTATGAAGCCTCGGTCGCCGGCGGCATCCCCATCCTCAAAGCCCTGCGCGAAGGTCTCGCCGGCAACGACATCATCTCCATCCGCGCCATCCTCAACGGCACCAGCAACTACATCCTGTCCCAAATGGGCAAGGGCGCCAGCTTTGCCGCCGCCTTGGCCAAGGCCCAGGAAATGGGCTACGCCGAAGCCGACCCGACCCTCGACGTCGACGGCGGCGATGCCGCGCACAAGGCCGCCATCCTCGCCTCGCTCGCCTATGGCAACTGGTTCCACTCCGATCTCGTCTACACCAGCGGCATCCGCGACATGGCCGTCGCCGATATGGAATTCGCCGCCCAGTGCGGTTACCGCATCAAGCTCCTCGCCAATATCCGCAAGGACAGCCAGGGCCGCGTCAACATCGCCGTCGAGCCCACCCTCGTCCCGGAAGACTCGCCCATCGGCACCACCATGAACGCCTACAACGGCATTAAGATCTGCGGCGATGTCGTCGGCGACACCATGTTCTACGGTCAGGGCGCGGGACGCGACGCCACCGCCTCAGCGGTCCTTGCCGACCTTCTCGAAGCCGGCTGGGCCCTTTCCTCCGGTACCCTCGCTTGGCAGTCCGGCTTCACCCGTTTCAACGGCTGCACCGGCCTCGCGCCGCACAGCGAAGCCTTCTCCCGCTGGTACATCCGCTTCGCCGTTCTCGACACCCCCAAGACCCTTGCCCACGTCTGCGGCGCCATCGGCGATTCGGGCGTAAGCATCAGCTCGATCTCGCACAAGCCCGGCGCCGACGGCGCCATCCCGACCATGATCCTCACCCACAAGGCCAGCCGGGCCCAGATCGAAGCCGCCCGCGAAGCGATCGAGCTTCTCTCGGTCACCGACGGCAAGGTCACCATCTACCGGCTTGACGATCTGGATTGATTCCGCCGCTCGTCCCGTGCTCAATGTGGCTCGATCGTCCCGATCGAGGGCTACGTGGCTCGAGCTTCCAGCTCGAGAAACTGCAACCGGCTGGCAGCCGGCGCTCCCAGGTAACAAATAAAAAAACTCGACCAGGGATGGTCGAGCCACGACTCGGCGAAGCCTTACGGCTGCTTCGCCGCCTTTTTCGACCAGGCCAGGACTTCCGCGGCGGCGCTGTTGCGGGTCGCTTTGCTCGGGCAGCCAGTGACGATGACGGCGACGTGGGTGCCGCCGCTGTTGTAGACGCAGCAGATGCACCAGCCGGCGGCGTAGGTGAAGCCGGTCTTCAGGCCGATGACGCCTTCCTGCCCGACCAAGGGGTTGGTGTTGGTCACCAGGACGGCGTTCTTCGCGCCGACGGGCAGACGCCACTCAGGCTGACGGGTCCACGCGAAGACTTTCGGGTGTTTGTGCAATTCTATGACGATGCGGAAGAGGTCGTTGACGCTGCACGAGTTCTGCGACACTTCGACACCCTCTTTCTTGATCGGCAAACCGTTGGGATTGTGGAAGCTGGCCGCTTTGTCGCCGACCCTGATGCCGAGATTCTTGGCGCGTTCATTCATCCGTTTAGCAAACCGATCGGAGCCGCCGTCAATGGCTTCGGCAATCGAAACGCAGGAATCGTTGCAGGAGTGAACCATGGCGGAGAGCATCAGCTCTTCCATCGAGACAGATTTATTCGGGTATTTCCGCAGGAAGCTGCTGTCCTCGGTGCTGCGCGCCGCAGCGGAAATCGGGATTTGGGTGCTGAGCTTGAGCTTGCCGCCGGCTTCGGCGCAGGCTTCCAAAGCGATCAAGGTGGTGAGGGTTTTTGACAGCGACGCGACCGGGTTGACGGCATCGGCGTTTTTTGCCCACAGGACGCGGCGCTTAACCAGATCGATGGCGACGCCACTGCGGACATTGCGAACATTCGGCAGCGCGACGCCTGGGATCTTGGCGAAGGGCACTTCGTTGGCAAGGGCGATGGCGCGGAGCGGCTCGGGCGATTTCTGCACCGGCTTGGCGGTGGGCATTTCCGACTTGTCGGCAATTTTGGCCTTGTCTTCGATAAGCTTCGGCTGCGCCATCAAACGCGTGTTGTTGCGATCCTCGCTGTATCGGCCGGCGGCGTACATCGCCAGGCTGAGAGGCAGCAGGATGAGGATCAGTTTAAAGAAGGAGCGGATCACGCTTCACCTCCAGGCGAAGCGTCTCCCGGGGATTTCTTCTTCTTGCGGCGGCGCTTGCGCTTGCGCTTGGGCTTACCCGATTGGGTTTCGCCGCTGATCTCACCAGGAGCCAGTTCCGCGGAGGCGGGCTCGTCGTCGGCTTCCGATTCCTCTTCCGATTCCTCATCGTCTTCATCGTCAGCTGCGGCGGATGATTCATCGTCATCGCCAGGAGCGTCTTCGTCATCGTGGTGATGGAAGCTGTGGCCACCTTCATGGACCGGAACTTCCGGCCAGTCAAAGATATCAGCGAGGGTCTCATAAAGCAGCACGGCATAGCGCCAGTCGGGGTGCCGCTGGAGGCGTTTCAGGGCTTTGCCGCCGTAGCGGATGCGCTGCACCAGGATGAGTGTGTCGCGCACTCGCGCCGCGATCAGGCGGGTGACATTGTGCGGCGCCATGAATTCTTCGATGGCGTCGCGGACGTCGTGATCGTAGCCGGCGTAGGAAGCCCAGCCGTCGCCGAATTTCGAGCCGTGGTTGAGGCGGATCTCGACCCAGCGGTAGCACAGGGCGGCGAGCGAGTAGGCTCGCGACAGGCTGGCACCATGGACGACGCGTTCATCGCGGAGGGTAAGGAGATGAAGAACGGCGTCGCGTTCATCTTCTTGCAGAAAGAGCTTGGAGGCGCGCGGCAGCAAATGCTCGAGCAGGCCGAATTCATCGCAAAGCTCAATCATCCGCGACAGATAGGGCTTGTGCGTGAGCTTGAGGATTTCTTCGTAGAGACGGCGTTGCGACACTTGGGCGAGGCGGGGCGCCAGCTCGTGAATGGCGGCGGCAACGTCGTCGTTGAGGCGGAATTCATGCTGCGCGACGAGCTTCAGGGCGCGGAGCATCCGTACCGGGTCTTCGGCGAAACGAACCAAGGGGTCGCCGAGGCTGCGGACGATACCGGCCTCGACGTCTTCACGACCTTTGCAGAAGTCGATGATGCAGTCTTCGTCGAGCGGGTCGAGGAAAAGGGCGTTGACGGTGAAGTCGCGGCGCCAGGCGTCCTCGCGCGGCGAGCCCCAGCAGTTGTCCGACCAGACCATGACGCCGTCGTCATTGTCGCGTTGCTTGCGTTCGTCGATCGTCGGAGTGCGGCGGAAGGTGCTGATCTCGTAGACGTGGCGGCCCTTGTGGACGTGGACGATCTTGAAGCGGCGGCCGATGATCTGGGCGCTGCGGCCGAAGATCCGTTTCACCTCTTCCGGCGTCGCCATGGTCGAGATGTCGAAGTCCTTCGGTTTCATGCCGGTGAGGAGGTCGCGGACGGCGCCGCCGACGATATAGGTCTCGTAGCCACCTTGGCGGAGGGCTCGGACGATGGCGGTGGCGTTGGGGTCGATGCCGGGGTGGGGAGTGTGGCTCATGAGCCGGGGGGATTCCTTATGCCAGGCCGTGTGCGCGGCGGCAGGCGGCGAG
>JAYTMY010000055.1:0-3999 GCA_043748535.1 Lentisphaeraceae bacterium
GGAGAGAGAAAACTTTATGCCTGCGACACCGATGCCGCCGCCATGGCACCGCTGGTCCGCGCCGGCTTGGTCACTGCCTGGACCGGCTTGAAATCCCTGCCGTGCTTCGACGCTCGCCGAGCCCCTAAAAATGCCCGCGCCGCTTTTGATCTGCGCTACCAAGTCACTCGTCCTGTCGTCGCCACACACTAGCTTGCTAATGATCAAGGATTCATAATTGATCCAAGCTGAGTCTATGCTTGTTTTTTGATCATTTATTCAAATACAATGAGCATATCATCATAGATAAACAGACCTTTCCGGTCGATTGTTCACGGCGGCGGACATTGCGATTTTTCGTCCAAGCGTCCGTCCATTACCAAGCGGGCTGAAGGAGACTGTTATGATCTGCAAATGGATAGTGTTTAAGACCCGGGGAGACGCTGCGGCGGAATTCGCCGCCGCTCTCTCGGCTTTGTCGCCCGCCGCTTTTGACGAGGATGGCTGCCTCGGCTACGAAGCTTTTGATTTGGGCCAAGGGGTTTTTGCTGTCCTCGAAAGCTGGTGCAGCGAAGCAGCTGCCGAGGCGCATCACCAAGCTCCTCACACCCGGGAGTTCAAGGTCGCTTTATCACGTCTGAATGTTGTTCGCGAAGATTTCTCGCTTCACCCCCTCGGTCATTGACCGCCGCAACTCCTCAAGCACCACAAAAAACACAAAGGCCGCTCACCATGCTTTTCCATCAAGTCTTCTTCTGGCTGAAGCCGGAACTCACTTCAACCCAATCGGAACTCTTTCACCAGAAGCTGGACACCCTGGCCGAAATTCCCTCCAGCCACGGCATTCACATCGGCACGCCGATTCAGCCCCTCAGCCCAGTGGTCGATGCCAGCTACGACTTTTCCATCTGCTGTCTCTTTCTCGACCAAGCGGAATACGATGCCTACGACAAACACCCTTTACACGCCGAGTTCCTAGCTGCGTGCATTCCCCTGTGGGACCGCGTTGTGGTCTATGACTTCGTGGCGAAAAACAAGCTCCCCAAGGAGCTACAATCATGAATACCAAACGATGCCAGCTGGCCGCGTTGATTGCCGCCATCCTCATGTCCTTCTCAGCCCTCAGCTGCAGGAGCTCTCCTCATGAGGCAGCAAGCCAGCCTGCCACGGCTGCCCACTCCCCCATAATCATCCATCAAGTCTTTTTCTGGCTGAAGCCGGGACTCACTCCGGCGCAATTGGCACTCTTTCGCCAGAGGCTGGAGACGCTGGCTGAAATCCCCTCCAGCCACGGCATTCACATCGGCACGCCGATTCAGCCCCTCAGCCCCGTGGTCGATGCCAGCTACAGCTTTTCCATCTGCTGTCTCTTTCACGACCAAGCGGAATACGATGCCTACGACAAGCATCCCTTACACGCCGAGTTCTTGGCCGATTGCAAGAGCCTGTGGGAACGCGTCGTGGTCTATGACTTCGTGGCGAAGACCTTAATCAAAACACCTCCGGCCTTGACCTCAATCCGATAAACAGAAGAGCTCCATCCATGAATGGCATAATTTCACGCGACGAAAAAGCCCATGTCTCCAGCGTAAGCCTAGGCGGCAAGTGCGCTTCGGCCTTCGCCGCCATCATGATTCTGATCGGCTCGCCCGGCTGCAAGAATCCGCCTCAAGACACGGCGCTTCCCGGACCGGAAGCAGGCCATTCACCGACGGCCCCCGCCTCGACTTCATTGCCTCAGCTCCCGGCGAGTGCCGACTACCTGCCGGCCCCCTTTGCAGCTCCTCACAGCCGTCCTTCCGTCGCCTTTGTCCACCCCGGCCTGCTCCACACCGAAGAGGATTTCGAGCGGATGCGGACCAAGCTGCGTGACGGTGCCGAGCCCTGGACCAGCGGCTTCAAGGCGCTGACCGACCATGGTTTTTCCCAGGCGCCCTTCGAGCCCCATCCCTTGACCAAAGTGCTCCGCGGCGGCGCCGGCCAGAACTTCGGCCGGATGGTCAACGAATGCCAGCGCGCCTACCTCTGCGCCCTGCGTTGGAAGATCACCGGCGACACCCAATACGCCGACGCCAGCGTCGGACTGCTCAAGGCTTGGTCTGGCACCATGACCGAGCTGGGCGGCAATAACGACCGCTTCCTTGCCGTCGGCATCTACGTCTACATGTGGGCCAATGTCGGCGAAATCATGCGCAGCTATCCCGGCTGGAAACCGGAAGAGATCAATCATTTCCAAGGCTGGCTCCTGGAGCACTACTACGCCAAGAGCCATGACTTCTTCCAACGGCACAACGGCGCCGCCATCACCAACTACTGGGCCAACTGGGACCTCTGCAACCTCGCCGGCGTCCTCTCCATCGGCGTCTTCTGCGACCGCCCCGACATCTTCCAGGAAGGCCTCGATTATCTCGATCACGGCGCCGGCAACGGCGAGCTGCGCCGCGCCATCTACTACCTGCACCCAGGCAAGATGGGCCAATGGCAGGAAGCCGGTCGCGACCAGGGCCATGGCATCTTCGGTGTCGACATGCTCGGCGCCGTCTGCGAGATCGCCTGGAGCCAGGGCGTCGACCTCTACTCCGCCGCCGACTGCCGCTTCCTAGCCGGTGCCGAATACACCGCCAAATACAACCTCGGCCACGACGTCCCCTACCAAGCCTACTGCTGGGGAACCGGCCCCAAGGGGAAATGGGGCATCCAGCCCGTGATCAGCAGCATCGCCCGCGGCAACGGCGGCACCGGCTATGAGCTGGTCTACAATCACTACGTCAACCGCCTCGGCATCGCCGCCCCTTGGTGCGAAGAACGGGTTCTGGGCCTGCGCCCGGAGTCCAACGGCCTCTACCTCGGCTGCGGCACTTTGACCTTCGCGCAAGACCCGGCGCCGAGCGCTCCGCCTCGCCTCAGCATTCACGAATTCGGCGGTCTTCCCCGCCTCGCCTGGTGGGGCTCCGCCCGCGCCAGCGGCTATGAAGTTCTTCGCGCTGCCAGTCCCGCCGGCCCCTTCGCCAAGATCGCAACTCTGGGTCCCCGTGACTTCGGCTACGACGATGCCGACGCCGGCAAAAACCCGGCCAATTACACCTATCGGATCCGCAGCCTTTTCCCCAACGGCGGCAAGTCCCTCGATTCGAACCTCGCCCACGCCACTACCCTCGCCGAGGGCGAACTCCTCGCCCAATGGTCCTTCGACAAAAACCGCCAGGACGCAGCCGCCACCCTCGCCGGCGGCGCGCAGCTGGCGCCCGGGCATCTGGGCGAGGCGGTCCAACTTGACGGCCTCACCGGCCATGTGGTCCTGTCCAAGGGCATCGCAGCCGAGCTTGGCGACTTCACCTTCGCCGCCTGGGTCAAGCTGAATGAGCGCAAGAACTACAGCCCCGTCTTCGACTTTGGCGATGGCGACGGCCGGCATTTCTGGCTCCTCGCTGCCGACGGCAAAGGACTCCCCTCCTTCGGCGGCACCACGGTGTACGGCTACAACCGCCAGGAATTCACCGGCGACACGCCGCTTCCCGTCAACGAATGGATCCATGTCGCCATCACCCTGCACGGACGAACCGGCGTCCTCTACGTCAACGGTGCGCCGGCGGGCCAGAACGACGGCCTCGACTTCCCTCCCTTCCAGTTCGGCAAGACCGCCAACAATTATCTCGGCCGCTGGCAGTCCGACAAGGGTATTCATCTTGCCGGCAGTCTCGACGAGGTCCGACTCTACCGTGGCGCCTTCAGTCCACAAGCCATTCAATTCCTCGCCGCGAACCAAGGAAAGCGGCCATGAAGATCTTATCCCTTGTCATCTGCCTCCTTGGCCTCAACCTCGCCGCTGCCGAAGAGCTTCAATCCTAGCACGTTTCAGGTCATCAAGAGTTTTTTTATATACTCGACAGTCAAGATTTCATGGTTTGTAGTCCCGGCTTCAGCCGGTTGTTGTGCTCAAATTGCGTTCGGAACAGAACACACCGGCTGAAGCCGGGACTACAAACTTGAGCTCAAAACGAAGAACTCTTGACTCCCGAG
>JAYTMY010000056.1:0-12115 GCA_043748535.1 Lentisphaeraceae bacterium
GTGCTCATGATGGATCCTCAAGATGGGGGTAGAATGGGGCGGCGTTGTAAATAGCGCCGGACGGGGAAAATGGATCATTCCGGTTTGACCTAGACAACCGATGATGTCCAGGTGTTTGTCACTTCGATGAGTGTTCTCGTTTTGGCGGCGTATTCTGTGTCCCGAAACTCCGGTCATTTTGCTCGGTTTGGTTTCCCTCAGTGATTTCTTGATCCCAGGTTTTTTATGCAACCGCCTATCGTCGCCACCTACTCTCCCACCGAAGAACGGGCCAGTGCCTGGATTCATGGTGTCGGCACCTTCGGCGCCATCGTCGGCTTGGTCTTGATGTTGATCAAGGGATTTCTTGTCCTTTCAACTCTGCAGTTTGTCGGAGTTTTTATCTATGGACTCAGCTTGATTCTCGTCTTCCTTTCCTCGACCCTCTATCATAGCTTCGTTCACCCACCCACGCGGGCGCTTCTCAAACGCTGGGATCACAGCGCCATTTATCTTCTCATCGCCGGCTCCTACACGCCGCTACTTATGATCACGCTCAACAGCCACAAAGCGCATCTTCTCTTGATCACGGTTTGGTTGCTCGCTTTTGCCGGTGTTGTCTTCAAGATTTTCTTCATCCACCGCTTCAAGCGGTTTTCGCTGTTTGCTTATCTCGCGATGGGCTGGATGGCCATGCTGGTGATCGTGCCACTTTTCACCACGCTTGGCACTACCGCTTTCAACCTCCTGGTCATCAGCGGACTCGCCTACACCGTCGGGGCGCTTTTCTATGCCGCTAAACACCTGCAATACACCCACGCGATTTGGCATCTCTTCGTCCTCGCCGGCGCCAGCTGCCATTGCGTCATGGTCACTGTCTATATTATTCCTTCTTAAGCCGTCTCATTTCAGACGAAGTTTATCTACCACGAAATACACGAAGCACACGAAAAATGAAAGCCTACAAATACTCTGTGTCCTCTGTGCCTCTGTGGTGCCTTCCCCTTGATTTATTTCCGCAAGGATTTCAGATGACGCCCTAAGGCCGATTCCGAGCCTTGTTTTTGATAATCCTCTAAGAGCGATTCCAAGGCCAGATCGACCAGATGCGACTTCTTCAACTTGGTCTTCAATTCGAAGGGCAAGTCCTGACGCAGAGTCATGTAGGTGCGGTCGAGACGCTCCAGGATCTGGGTCGACAGATAGTGAGTGATGCGAACCTTGTCCCCCTCCCCTCCCCTATCGGCGTCGGCATTTCCCGCCAGATCGCGCATGCTGGCGATTTCGCTGTCCGTTTGCTTGCCTGCACCCAGGCTCAGCTTTTTGCGTTCCGGCTTCATCTCAAATCCCCCTATAGTTTTCCCGCAGGATAGCTCCTTCTTCGCCGCCAAGCAAGCCCGGCGCTGCAGTTTTACCGCAGGCACGCATTTCTCGTTATATGCTTAATTTTAAAGATTTACGTGATATTACCAACTTACCGAAATGCCGAGTTACCGCATATAAGTCATGAATTATAACCGATTTTGGATTATTGACTTTGGTAATTTGACTGTGGCTTGTAGCTTGATTCAGAAATTGGTTATCTTTGACACAAAATGCTTTTAATATTAGAGATAAGACGATATTGATAAGCCATCCATGCCGCCAAGAATAAGTTTCGATACAGCCATTAATTCCAATTAAACGGCACTGAATGAATGCTTAGATTTGAGATGAAATCATTAATCTAACATGCGGAAAGCGCAAAAAGACGCTGCAAGCAAGCAATGGCGGGGGGGGGGTTACCCTAGATTCCGCACCTACCTCCGAATGCATCCGCGACCCCTTTGGGGTCCAAATTCATAAACTCATGTGTCCCAGGGTGTCGCCGATGCGGCTCAACCCTGGGCTAAAATCCACGACTCCTTCGGAGTCAAGCAAAGGCTGAGCTCAGAAATGTCCACCTGTGGAATCTAGGATTACCCAGAGCCAAGGGCGACGCCAGCTCTTAGTTCGTGCTCTTCGTGTCTTCGTGGTGAAAATCCAGCTTGGTCAAGAGAACATCCGAATGAAGTTAGGCTCTTCGCCTAGGATTCCGAAAAAGCTCCATCGACATCTCTTTCCGAAAAAAGGCATCGACAACTATTTTCGGATTGCACCACGCAGGCCAAGAGGAGCGGACTTCACCGCCAAGCTCTCTGAGCTTCACGACTCCGCCAGAAGTTAGCCTGCGGAAAATCGGATTCCCCAGCGGGGCTCTGTTGGAAATCAATGACTTGTAAATTCCTGAAAAAGTTAGACTGGAGTCCCGGAAGGCTCGCCGCCAAGAAATTTCCGGGAAAAGGTGATGTCAGAGTCCGAGAATAGTTATGAATACACATTGCAATCCATTTTAAGAGAACGACTTACGACTCCATAAAGAAGAAAAGAGAAAGCTCAGAAACTGCTCTATAAGAAAAGCTGCTGGGGCCTTTTTTCGATTAGGGAAGGAACCAGGCTAGGCCTGACGGCCAGAAAACCAAGCAGCAGCAAGCGGGCTTCGAGAGCCAAGGTGATGGCAGAGACCAGCAGGGGCTCCCCAATTGCAGCAAATGACCCTGTAGCTACGCAGCAACGCCCGAATCCAGGCGGGGTGCGAGGAGTCCCCCCTTTCTTCCTTGACCGCCGCCTTCGCTAGTACAAGCCCACAGAGGAAACAGACTTGTGAGTCATGAGTTCATGGTTTGTAGTCCCGGCTTCAGCCGGTTGTTGTGCTTGATTGCGCTCGAAACAGAACACACCGGCTGAAGCCGGGACGACAAACTTGAGATTAAAACGAAGAACCCTCTGTGTCTCTGTGGTAAACGACCTGCTTAGTTAGGTTCCGGCTAGGCCGGATTAAGCCCCAAAACAACTATAACCGATTTAGGAAAATTATAGATTGAAAGAGGGCAAAAACTCAAGGACTGGCTGGGATGAAGATGGGAAAGCCCTGAAAAAGGGCGAGAGAATGGGCTTAAATCATTGATGATCTAAGAATTGAGACAAAATAAAATGGTGTTTTAATGGCTGTGGGGAGAGCCGGAGCTGGAAAAAGAGGCGGGGAGGGGAGGCGGGGAAGGGGCATTGGCGACAGATTAAGCCTATCACCGGAGGTGTCCTTTGAAAACTTCTCTTCATCTCGTTGTCCTCGGTCTCGCCTTGCCCCTCATCGGTCAGGAAAAAGTTAGGGATACGCCCAGCACACGGGTCGAACAGGCGGAAGCCGAGCTGGCACGGGCGCAGGAAGCGGTGAAGCGTGCGCGAGAAGAAGCGCGGCATGAGCCAGTAGTTCAGGCAAGGGGAGGGGAGGGGCCACCGGCCCCGAAAACCCAAGAGGTCACGGTTCCGAAAAAATGGGTGCCGCCACCACAACTCAGCCCGAAACGTTACTCGATGGGCGACCTCGAATGGGAGATGATCGGCGAATTGATCAAGCCTTTGATGAGCCCCGATGGACGGGCGGTGCCAAGCCCGAAACAGCGCTTTTTCATCCTCATGGATACCGATGACGCACAGACGAAAGTGGCCAATTTCCTCGATCAAATCAAGGTTGCAGCCTTCAACATACAAGTCGATGTCGAGTACCAGAATTTCCGCAGTCTCGAGGCGGCTGGAATTGAAGTCCGGACGGGGCCAATTGTGATCAAAGATGGCAAGATCAAAACCCCCAAGGACATCGAAGTCGATATCACCGGAAGGAAGGAGACTGAAACAACCAATACGGTGGCCTCGATCACGACGATTTCGGGACACGGAGCTTCACTCTGGGTGAGCAAAACGGTTGTCGACCACAGCTTCCTCGACAGCTATAAACTCTGCCCCTTGAACAGCGCTCCGGTGATCATCGGCAACAACGTCGTGGTGGTGCAGGAAAGGCCGCAACCGGTGCTCCGGGATGTGGGAGTTTCGCTCTACGCCAAGCCGACCTATCTGGAAAATGGCATTGTCGAAGTCGAGATCTATCCAGTGGTGACTTCCGTCGATGAAAAAGGGCAGAAGCAGTCCTTCCGGGTTGAGAAGATTGAGACCCGTCTAAGGGTGGCAGATGGGGCTCGTCTTTATGTCGGCGGTGTAAACAAAGAAATTGATAAATTCTTCGCCAGTGCCTTCGGTCCTACGGGGGTGAAAAAGGGTAGTAGTAGCGATCTTCTTTCGATCTATCTAACCCCCCATGTCAAGCCAGTAAAACCACCCCCCGGTTATGAAGACAAGGGGCTTCCAAAACGACCCTAACCAAGTTCGGAAAAAGAAAGATTGATGGACATAAAATATAGATAAAAACGACAGATAAAACAAATACATTTAGGAACCGATTAGAAATGAAGCTGAATCCAGAAAAGTTGACGATTGAAGCGGTCAAAAAGCCAAGAATCGGGGCGGGATTCCTGATAAAGTTAGGGATGGCGTCGTGGCTGCTGTCGGCATGTTCTTCGTCAAAAGTGGCGAGCTACGATTATCAAAAAGGTAGCGACTTCAAACAGTACCAGGACTGTCGACTTGAACCCAAGCCAGCGGATGGAGTTACGGGTTTGGTGGAGGCGCGAATCCAAGCGATGTTGCCTGAGATTTTAGCGGGTCAGGGGCTGCCAATGAAGGAAGGATCGAACCTTCTTTGTCGTGTCCGTTTGCGCGATGTCCAGCGTCTGGCCAGCTCACCATCGATGCATCCCTGGCACCATTCCTGGCCCTATGATTGCGACCGCGATGTGTACAGCTACCAGGCCACGGAAATGCTGATTCAGCTACTCGACGTGAAGAAGCGGGAAGTGGTCTGGCAGGCTTATGTATCGAGCCTCGGAAGAGCCGGTAAAGACGAAGCGAAACTGCGGGAACTGCTGGTCAATACACTCGCCGAGTATCCGCCAAAAGCTGACGAGAAGTGAAGCGATTCGTAACCGCAGAAGACGCGGGAAAAAGCAGAAATTAGCAGCATTTTTTGGCAGGGTTCAGAGCGAAGAACAGAGTCCTCAGAGAGAAAAACAAGGCGGTCCAACTAGGACCGCCTTGTTCGTTTTGGGGGTGGGAATCAACGGTGCAGATCGAAGCGATCCTTCTCCATCACCTTGGTCCAGGCGGCATTGAAGTCGGCGAGGAATTTGGCTTTGCCGTCTTCGCTGGCGTAGACTTCACAGAGGGCGCGCAGTTGCGAATTCGAGCCGAAGGCGAGGTCGACGGAAGAGGCGGTCCACTTCAGGGCGCCGCTCGAGCGGTCGCGACCTTCGTAGAGTGACGGCGCGGTCTTTTTCCAGGACGTGCCCATGTCGAGCAGGTTGACGAACCAGTCGTTGCTGAGCTGGCCGGGACGCTTGGTGAAGGATCCAAGCTTGGCGTCGCCGCTGTTAGCCCCGAGGACGCGCAATCCGCCAATGAGCACCGTCATCTCCGGGGCCGAGAGGCCGAGGAGCTGGGCGCGATCGACGAGCTGGGTTTCCGGACGTTCGGCCTTGCCGACGAAGTTGCGGAAGCCGTCGACCTTGGGTTCCAGCACGGCGAAGGAGGCGGCATCGGTCTGAGCTTCACTGGCATCGACGCGGCCCGAACGGAAGGCGATGCTGATCGGCGTGCCGGCATCGGCGGCGGCCTTTTCCACGGCGGCGTTGCCGGCGAGGACGATCAGGTCGGCCATCGACACCTTTTTGCCACCGGCGGCCTGGGCGTTAAAGCCGGCCTGGATGCCGTCGAGAGTCTTGAGCACTTTGGCGAGCTCGGCAGGCTTGTTGACCGGCCAGTCTTTCTGCGGCGCGAGGCGGACGCGGGCGCCGTTGGCACCGCCGCGGTTGTCGGAGCCGCGGAAGGTCGAGGCCGAGGCCCAAGCGGCGGAAACCAGCTCGGAAACCGACAGGCCGGAAGCGAGGATCTGCTGCTTGAGGGCGGTGACGTCGTTGGCGTCAATCAAGGCAAAGTTGACAGCGGGGATCGGGTCCTGCCAGATCAGCGTTTCTTTCGGCGACAGGGCGCCGAGGTAGCGCGAGGAGGGGCCCATGTCGCGGTGGGTGAGTTTGAACCAGGCGCGGGCGAAGGCGTCCTCAAAGGCCTTGGGATTGTCGAGGAAGCGGCGCGAGATCTTCTCGTAGGCCGGATCCAAACGCAGGGCGAGGTCGGTGGTGAACATCATCGGCGCGTGGAATTTGCCAGCGACGTGGGCATCGGGGATGGAATTGGCACCGCCGCCGTTTTTGGGACGCCATTGCTGGGCACCGGCGGGGGAGGTGGTCAGTTCCCATTCGAAGGCGAAGAGGTTGGCGAAATACATGTGGGAGAAGCGGGCCGGGGTGGAGGTCCAGGCGCCTTCGAGGCCGGAGGTGATAGTGTCTTCACTGTGGCCCTTGCCGTGGCTGCTGGTCCAGCCGAAGCCCTGTTCTTCGAGCGCCGCGCCTTCGGGTTCGGGGCCGACGACGCCCTTGGGCGAAGCGGCGCCGTGGGCCTTGCCGAAGCTGTGGCCACCGGCAATCAGGGCGACCGTTTCTTCGTCATTCATCGCCATGCGTCCGAAGGTTTCGCGGATGTGGGCGGCAGCGGCGAGGGGATCGGGCTTGCCACCGGGGCCTTCGGGGTTGACGTAGATCAAGCCCATTTGGACTGCGGCGAGGGGATTGTCGAGCTTGCCATCGGCGCCGTGGCGTTTGCCGGCGAGCCATTGGTTCTCGGTGCCCCAGAAGATGTCGTTTTGCGGTTCCCAGACGTCGTCACGTCCGCCGGCGAAGCCGAAGGTTTTGAAGCCCATGTCCTCAAGGGCGACGTTGCCGGTGAAGATCATCAGGTCGGCCCAGGAGATTTGCTGGCCATATTTCATTTTGATCGGCCAGAGCAGGCGGCGGGCCTTGTCGAGGTTGGCGTTGTCGGGCCAGGAGTTGAGGGGAGCGAAGCGCTGGGTGCCGTCGCAGGCGCCGCCGCGTCCGTCGGTGCTGCGGTAGGTGCCGGCGCTGTGCCAGGCCATGCGCACCATGAAGGGGCCGTAGTGACCGTAGTCCGAGGGCCACCAAGGCTGTGAAGTGCGGAGGACTTTGACGATGTCGGTGCGCAGAGCTTGCAGGTCGAGAGACTGAAATTCCTTGGCGTATTCGAACTTGGCGCCGAGGGGATTGCCTTTGACCGAGTTCTGGTGCAGCACCGAGAGTTCGAGCTGGGCGGGCCACCAGTCGCGGTTGCCCGGAGCGCCGGCGGTCATCGGCGCGGCGGGGGCGTCGTAGCCCATCGGGCACTTGCCGCCTTCCGGCGCGGCGTCGGCTTTTTTGCCGGAGAAGGGACAGGTGCCGGAACTGCAGGAGCTTGCCAGTCCGATGGCGACAAGCAGGCTGGCGGAGCTGAGCCAGAATCGAGGTTGGCGGGGTGAGCTGTTCATGGGAATCTCCTGGGGGGTTTCGTGGGGGAGGCGGGCGAATCGGACACTCTGGTCCTTCCTACGACCAAAGATAGACAGGAATAAGGAATCAGAAAAATAAGCAATTTGGATACTTAGACATAAGTGGAAGCTATGGCAGAATATCCCATCAGCCTTGGAGTGCGTCATGAATCTGAGATTATTCGAAGCTGTTGCGGCGATTGCGGAAACCGGCAGCATCAGTGCCGCGGCGGCGAAATGCGGGATCAGCCAGCCGGCGCTCAGCGGCCAGATCAAAGGCTTCGAGACGGAGCTCGGCGTCAGCCTGATCGAGCGAGGCCGGCGGGGTGTCTTCTTGACTCCGGCGGGACAGGAGATCCTGCAGCGGGCGCAGCAAGTGCTCCGCTGTGTCAAGGAGGTGCGCCAACTGGCGGAGGGATGGGCCAATCCCTATAGCGGCAAGATGCTGCTCGGAGCCTTTCCGACTCTGGCGCCCTATCTCTTCCCGCGCATCATGACTCCCTTGCAGGAGGCGTATCCGCAGATTGATTTCTACCTCCGCGAGAGCAAGACGGCGGATCTGCTGGCGCAGTTGTTGGCGGGCGATCTCGACGCCGCCTTCATCGCCGCGCCGGTGGGCGACGAGGAGATCGCCAGCGAGGAGATTTTCACCGAGCCCTTTTTGCTGCTGGCTCCGCCCGACAGTCCGTGGCGGAATCGCAAGCAGATCAAGCTGAAAGAGCTGTCTTCCGACGAGCTGCTGATTCTCGAGGAGGGGCACTGCCTGGGCGATCAGATCCTCGAATTCTGCGGTTCCGGCGGCTTGGTTCATCATGCCGATTTCCGCGGCAGTTCCTTAAGCACCTTGATGGCCATGGTTCGTCTCGGACGCGGCTACACCCTGGTGCCCGAATGCGCCCTCGGGGCCGCCGATCCCGCCTGCCTGGTTCTCCCGGTGGTCCAGCCTGGGCCCGGTCGCAGCATTCATCTGTGCTGGCGCCGCAGCTCACCGCGCCACGAAGTCTTCCGCGAGATCGCCGATGAAGTGCGGCAGCTGCTCCCAGGGATGTGGCTCGATCGTCCCGATCGAGTGCGCTCCGTAGCTCGAGCTTCCAGCTCGAGAAGCTGACGAACTCGACCAGGGATGGTCGAGCCACGAACACAGCACTTAGGAGCTCAATGTGGCTCGATCGCCCCGATCGAGAAAGCGCTTATTCGCCTTCGAGTTCGGTCGCTTCATCACAGGCGAGGCCGTGATCCATGAAGCGGGCGGGCATGCGGTGGCGTTCACGTCCGACCTGACGGGCGGGGACGCCGACGACGGTGGTGTGCGCTGCGACGTCTTCCAGGACAACGCTGCCGGCACCGATCTTGGCGCCGTCGCCAATGCGGATGTTGCCGAGAAGTTTGGCGCCGGCGCCGATGAGGACGCCGTTGCCGACTTTGGGATGGCGGTCGCCAGATTGTTTGCCGCTGCCGCCAAGAGTGACTTCGTGGAGGATCGAGACGTTGTCGCCGATCACCGCGGTTTCGCCGGCGACGAAGCCGGTGGCGTGGTCGAGGAAGATGCCTTTGCCGAAGCGGGCGCCGGGGTGGATGTCGACGCCGAAGACTTCGGAGCAGCGGCTCTGCAGGTGGGAAGCGAGGGTGTGGCGTCCCGATAACCAGAGGTGGTGCGAGATGCGCGAGGCCTGCAGGGCGAGGTAGCCCTTGAAGTAGAGCAGGGGGATGACGAGGTTGGGCGTGGCGGGGTCGCGTTCGCGGATGGCGTGCAGGTCGGCTGCGGCGCAGAGAGCGATGCTGGGATCCGCCTTGACGATTTCGAGGAAGAGCTGGTGGCAGCCGAGAACCGAGATCGAGCCGTCACCGAACTTCCACGCCAGGCGGTAGGCCAGGCAAGCGCCGAGGTCTTCCTGGTTGAGAATGGTCTCGTTGATCAAAACCCGCAGCCGCTCTTCTTCGTTGGAAATGTGGCGGGCTTCGCTCAGGATGGTGCTCCAGATGTCTTTGCTCATATCGAGATCTCCTTGGAATTCGCCATAAAGCTAATTCCTCTCCGCCCAGACGCCTAGCCGGAGCGAGAGGATAAGACATTTATGAGGGAGTGAGGGAGTCCGTCCTGGGAGCGCCGGCTGCCAGCCGGTTTTGGGTTTGTCGCTTGGTTAACATGAACTTCAAAACGCTGAACGCAGGACCGGCTGGCAGCCGGCGCTCCCAGGCAACTCCCTCTCTCCCTATTCCGACCGGCCGTCGTGGACGACGTGGTCGAGGTGTTGCCAATCGCCGAGGATTTGGCGGTAGTCGCAAGTGAGTTCGTTGCCAGCTGGGATGTCGCAGAGGGAGATGCCGAGATCGTGCTGCGAGTAATCGACATTGGGACGCGGCGAGTGGTTCATGTAGCGGCCGAGGGTCGATTCGAAGATGTAGGGGCCATTGGCGTCGGGGCGGTAGCTGTAGTTTTCGACATCATCGCGGACGCCTTCGGGCAGGGCCTCGAAGGCTTCGGGGCTGATGACGATGTCGAAGCGGGGATCGAATTTCCAGACCACGGTGCCTTTGGCGATGAAGCTGCTGGCGAAGACGCCGGTGCCGTGAATGTGGCTGGGGGCGATGGAACAGGGAATGACGATCATGATCGGCCTCGGGGTTTTGCGTCCTCCGCAATACATGCCGGAGCGCGGAAGGCAAGGGCCTCGGCCTCTTGCAGATTCGCTTTCCCGGTGTCGTTTCGAGGAAACTCAGCCAGCCCAAGAGAATTTCCCATGCGTATCCGTCACCCTGATGAAACCCCCTCTGGCGTGGTACGCCAGGCCGTTGATTGGAACCGCCACTATGTCACCGGCGACACTGGCTGGGACATGGGCCGGGCGGCCCCGCCCTTCGAGCATTTGATCTCGCATCCGCCCGCTTGGCTGCAGGGACGCCGCCTCGCCGCTCTGGGTTGTGGCCGCGGTCACGATGCGGCGCGTTTCGCCTTGGCTGGCTATCAGGTCACCGGTCTCGACTTTGCGCCGCTGGCCTTGGAAGAGGCCCGAGGGCTTTACGGCGCTGTGCCGGGACTTGATTTTGCCCATTGCGACATCACGGCGCCGGCGGCTGATTTGCGCGGTACCTTTGATCTGGTTTTGGAGCATACCTGTTTTTGCGCTTTGGCGCCGCAGCAGCGTCCTGATTACGTCGCTGGGGTGTCGGCGCTGTTGTCGCCAGGCGGGATTCTCTTTGGGCTTTGGTATCGTTTTGATCCGCCCGACGCCGAGGGGCCGCCGTATTCCCTCTCCGAAGCGCGTCTGCTTGAGTTGATGGGGCGCGGCGGCTTTGAGAAGATTCACGTCGAAACTCCCGTCGATTCGCATGAGAGGCGGGCGGGGCGGGAACGGCTCTGCGCCTTCCGCAAGAAATGAAGTTAAGGTCTTGCAAGCACAAGCTCATCAGGGCGAAATTTGCTTTTACACTGAATTGCGCTTATAATAGCCAGTGAGCCGCACAGGCTTGCCTCTTTTTTGTTGACTGTACCCACAAGGACGGACCATCATGAGCGATCTTGGTCAAAGTGTTTATGTGCCGACGGTTCTGGTGGTTGACGACAATCCCAACAACCTCAAGCTGTGCAGTCAATTGCTGAGTTCGTTGGGCTTGCAGGTGCGGATTGCGATGGATGGCTTGGGTGGTCTCGAGGCGGCGAAAAATTCGGTGCCGGATCTGATTCTGCTCGACATCAACATGCCGCATATGGATGGCTACGAAACCTGCCGGCGGCTGAAAGCCATGCCGGAATTGCGGGAGATTCCGGTGATCTTCGTCAGCGCCATGGGTGAAGAAATGAACAAAACCTTGGCCTTTGAATTAGGCGCGGTCGATTATCTGACCAAGCCGATCCCGGTGGAAGAGGCGAAGGCCCGGATCATGGCGCATCTGCGTCTTCACCGCCAGACGCAGGAATTGGCGACTCAGGCCCAAGCTATGGCGCGGAGCTACCGCCAGCAACAAGAGCTTTTACAGGTCATTGCCCATGACCTCGCCAACCCCTTGGGGGCGATCAGCATGGCGGTGGACATTCACCGCAGCAAACTCGGCGACTCGAATTATCTGCAGCTGATCAGCAAAGCGGTCGGCATGGCCACCGCTTTGATCACTGACCTGCGCACCCTGCAGCGGGTGGCGATCAAAGAAGTGGTCTTGGCCAAGATCGATTTGAGCACTGCAGTGGCCGATGCCCAGATGATCTGCAACGAACGCTTCAACAGCAAACAAATCCTGCTGATCAATGAGATCCCGGCAGAGCTCAGTATCGTCGCCAACCATCAGGCGATGACCATGTCGGTCCTGCCCAACCTGTTCACCAATGCGATCAAGTTCTCCGAGCCCGGCTCCATGGTCCATCTGTCAGCCCGCGAAGAAGGCAAGTTCATCGTTCTCGCGATTGCCGATCGCGGTATCGGCATGAGCCCGAAAATCCTCGCCACGGTGTTTGACGTTGGTAAATCGAAGAGCCGCCAAGGCACTCAGCAAGAGCAAGGCACCGGCTTCGGCATGCCCTTGGTCAAAAGCCTGGTCGAAGCCTTTGGTGGTTCGATCTCGATCAGCTCGAAAGACATCCAAAGCTCGCCCGATGACCATGGCACAGTGATGGAACTGTATCTGCTCAAGGGATGAAACGATTTTTGACCACGAAAGACACTCGCGAGTCATGAGTTCATGGTTTGTAGTCCCGGCTTCAGCCGGTTGTTGTGCTCAATTTGCGTTCGGAACAGAACACACCGGCTGAAGCCGGGACTACAAACTTGAGCTCAAAACGAAGAACTCTTGACTCCCGAG
>JAYTMY010000057.1:0-3422 GCA_043748535.1 Lentisphaeraceae bacterium
AATCCTCGGCCTCTGAGAAGGGTGGTGGGCGATACAGAACTCGAATCTGTGACCTCTTCGATGTCAACGAAGCGCTCTAACCAACTGAGCTAATCGCCCTTCTTGTCTTGCGACAGGGCCTTCAGTATATCGTCATGTGTCAGGCTGTCCAATCGTCTTTTTGACAATTCCTGAAGATTTCCGGTCTTCTTCTCAGCGCTCTTTGTCGTTGGGCTTGACGGTGTAGGTCTTGCCTTCGTCTTTGCTGTGCACGCTGATGGTGAAGAAGATGTCTTCGCTGGGGGGATTGGGATCGCGGGCGGCGCCGCAGGCTTCGATGGCGTCGAGGACGGGCAGGCCTTCGACGATTTTGCCGAAGACGGTGTAGCCGCCGTTGAGGAAGTCGGCTTCTTTAAAGCACATGAAGAACTGCGAGCCGTTGGTGTTGGGACCGGCGTTGGCCATCGAGAGGATGCCGCGGGCGTCGTGTTTGCCGCTGGCGTTCTCGTTGTCGATGCAGTAACCCGGGCCGCCGGTGCCGGCGCGGCCGGAAGTGGCGCCTTTTTTGGCGTTCGGGCAGCCGCCCTGGGCCATGAAGCCCTTGAGGATGCGGTGGAACTTGATGTCGGTGTAGAAGCCCTTCTCGGCAAGGGAGATCATGTTGGCGACGGTGTTGGGAGCTTTGTCTTCGTAGAGCTCGGCGATCATGTCGCCTTTGCTGGTGCTGAATTTGACGCGGGGGTTGGCCATGGTGTGTCCTTGGGGTTTTTTCGGGTTGACGCGCGGAAGCTAACACCGGAAGCGGCGAACGGCACGGGGGAGCGAACATTATTCACCACAGAGGCACAGAGGACACAGAGGAGTTTCGATTTCTAACTCTGTGATCTCTGTGTCTCTGTGGTGAGAAACCTCGTTTTAGCTAAACACGACGGTGCGTTTGCGCCAGGCGAGGACGCGGTGCTCGAGGTGGGCGGCGATGGCGCGGGCGAGGACGATTTTCTCGACGTCCTTGCCGAGGCGGACCAGTTCTTCCACCGTCTCGCGGTGGCTGACGCGGGCGACATCCTGCTCGATGATCGGGCCTTCGTCGAGCTCTTCGGTGACGTAGTGAGCGGTGGCGCCGATGATCTTGACGCCGCGCGAGTGGGCGGCGTGGTAGGGCTTGGCGCCGGCGAAGGCGGGGAGGAAGGAGTGGTGGATGTTGATCACCTTTTCGCGCCAGCGCTCGATGATCCAAGGGCTGAGCACCTGCATGTAGCGAGCGAGGACGACGAGGTTGACCCCGGCGGCGCGGAGCAGGGCGTCCTGCTTCTCTTCGGCGGCCTGCTTGGTGTCGCTGGTCACCGGGATGCAGTGGAAGGGGATGCCGTAGCGCTCGGCGGCATGGCGCAGTTCGTCGCGGTTGGAGATGATCAGCGGCACCTGGGCGTGCCATTCGCCGCATTCGATCCGGCTCATGATATCGAAGAAGCAGTGCGAGTCACGGGTGACGAAGAGGGCGATGCGGGCGGGCGTGCCGGTGAAGCGCAGCTCCCAATCCATCTGCATGTGTTCGGCGAGATGGCGGAAGGCATCGTGGATCGCCTCGCGCGGCAGGAGGAAGTTCTCCAGGGTCCATTCGAGACGCATGAAGAACCAGCCCTGGGCCGGGTCGACATGCTGCTCAAGGTCGAGAATGTTGCCGCCGTGTGATAGGACGAAGCCGGTGACGGCGTGGACGATGCCGGTGCGGTCGGGACAGGAGATCAGCAGAACTGCGGTGGCCATGATGTTTCCTCGGGGTTGGCAGGATTCATCATACAAGCAGAGGGCGGAAAAATGCAAGCGGATGACAGGGATGTTGCGGCAATTTCGGTATCTGGGCGATGAGAAGTCCAGTGTTTGTAAGCTTGCGAATCTCATTCATATTTGCAGCGAGCTAGCATCAAAGTGTCATAAATCCATCTTGGTCTGCATAAAAAAACCTAGAGCGTCGTTTGTTCTAAATACATCATTTAAGCATCGTTCAACAAAGCCCCAAAACCCAGGATCCCCGATGAAAGTTCTCTTTGCCGCCCTCTCGCTCGCCGTCGCCGGTCTGAATGCCAGTGCTCAAGAAGTTGCCGCACCCGCCGCCAGCGAAGGACTTAAGGTCGGTTCGCCTGCTCCCGCCGTCAAATTCGGCAAGTTCTTCAAGGGCGCCGAGGTCAAAGCTCTCGCCGCCGACCAGAACTACATCATCGAGTGCTGGGCCACCTGGTGCGGACCCTGCATCGCCGCCTTCCCTCACCTCACTGAGATCGCCAAGGCCACCGCCGGGAAAGTCACCGTCATCGGCGTTAATGTCTGGGATGACAAGACCCCGGTCGACAAGCTCCAGGCATTTGTCGATAAACAAGGCGCCAAGATGGGTTACGCCGTCACCGTCGACGCTGACAGCACCATTGCCAACACTTGGTTGAAAGCTTCCGGCCAGACTGGCATTCCCTGCGCCTTCATCGTCCTCAAGGGCAAGATCGCTTGGATCGGCCACCCCGGCGACCTCGACGGCGAAACTGTCCTCGGCCTGGCCGAAGGCAAACTTACCATTGAAGATCTTGCCAAGCGCGAAAAAGCTCAAGCAGCCCTGAAGCAGGAAATTGGCGAAAAAGTCTACTCGAAAGCCCGCAGCGGCGACTTGAAGGGCGCGCTTGCCGCCGCCGAAGAGATGGCCAAGGCCAATCCCGCCGCCGCCACGATGTTGAAGCCCTTGATCGAGCATTTCAACTTCAATATTCTGGTTACCGAGAAGCCCGCCGAAGCTGCCAAACAAGTTCTCGCACTGAGCGAAACTTCCGACTTCTTGCAGAAGGGCAACATCCTCGCTGGCAAAGGTAAAATCAGTGCCGAAGACTTCGCCAAGCTCGATGCCTCGACCACCGAGCGCCTCGCCAAGCTCGGCGCAGATGACAGCCGCGACAAAGTCTTCTGCACTTTGCTCCGCGCCAACCTGCTCGGCAGCCAACACAAGTTCGCCGAAGCCGCCGCCTTGATCGAAAAAGCCAAGCCCGATCTCGATCCCCAGGCCGGCTCGTTCCTCGATAAACAAATTGCCGATTTCAAAGCCAAAATCGCCGCTCCAGCAGTGAACTGAGTCTTTCTCAGCCGCCAACGGCGCCCTCCATCCGGGGGGCGCTTTTTTTGATGTGATGAGCTTTTGACGCGTGTCCTCCGGCAGTGCGCTCCAGCCGGGCTGACTGAGTCGTCAAGAACAGATACGTTTTCGTGACGGAGCGATACGAGGAATCAGCGTCACGGCACTTTTTAATTCTCCGCCTCCCGCTAGCGTAGGCGGGCACCTGCGTCAAGCCCATAAGGAGATCCAACCATGTCCGTCCAAGCCTTCGACCCGAAATTCCTCAAGATCAGCGTCCTCACCGCCGCGCTGCAAGAACTCACCCCGCGCGACGTCCGCGACGCCGATC
>JAYTMY010000058.1:0-21862 GCA_043748535.1 Lentisphaeraceae bacterium
GTAACACCGAGGCGGGCGCGACGACCAGGCCGGGGGCCTTTTCTGAGCGCAGCAAGGGCTCCAGGGCGGACAGGGTTTGCAAGGTCTTGCCGAGGCCCATGTCGTCGGCGAGCAGCGCACCGACGCCGAGGGCGAGGCGGCTGCGGAGGAATTCGCTGCCTTGGATCTGGTAGGAGCGGAGGATGGCGAGCAGGGCCGCGGGCGGCTCGGGGAGGGGGGCGATGACGCTGTCGCGCAGGCGCCGTGCGGTCTCTTTCGAATCGGCGCCGAGGGGTAAATCCGCGCCGATTTTCGCCAGCAGATCGCCCGAGGCGGCGCGGCTGATCCGGCCGCCGCCGCTTTCCATACCGAGCTCGCTGAGCAGGCCGATGCGCTGCTCGACCGAGCCGAGCTCGAGGCGCAGCCAGGAGCCGTCGCGTTGACGCAAGAGGCCGCTGCCCTTGCGCTTGAGCGACTCCAATTCCTCCGGCGAAATCTGTTGCCCGCCGGCGCTCCAGCGGACCTTGCAGTCGAGCCAGCCCGCGCCTTCGCGCAGGGAGATTTCGGGAGTGATTTCGAGGCCGTCGATGAGCGGCAACAGGTTGTCGCCGGCGACCTTGGGGAACTCGTCGCTTTTGTGCCATCGAGCCAGGAATCGAACGACCAGCTCTTCATCCGCCGCGGCCTTCCACGAATCGGGTCCGGCGGGTTTGATCTTGAGCTCGCTGGCGAAGCGGCGGACCGCCTCGACTCCTTGCGGATGCCGCACATTGAAGAAGCGGCCGTCGTGGTCGAGCGGCGGCAGGGCCTGGCCCTTGAGCTGCGACTTCATTTCGAGGATCAATTCGGGTCCGCGCAAGGAGGCGTGCAGGCAGGCCTGGACGCCGTCGCGCAGGTGGCGGATCTGCGCTCCCCGCAAGAGTTCGAGATTGCCTTCGAGCAGGACCGGAACCACTTGATTGAGTTTGCCGAGGGGGAAGCTCGGCGTCTTGCGAGCGAAGACTTCGCTGAGGGTGCTCCACGACACTGGCGAGGTGAAGCGGACGGTGCCGCCGCCGAGCTCGCAGAGGGACTTTTCGCGGACGCTGGGATAGATGGTGAAGAAGTCGACGGCGTTGGCTTCGCTGGTGCCGATACGGCAGCGGAAATTGACTTGCGACTCTTCTCGTTCGAGTTCGAACCAGATGTCCGCCTCGAGCTTGCCGGCGACCGGTTTCTGGGTGGCGCGGTCGATGAATCGGTTGGGGAATTCGGCCCAGGCGCGGATCCATTCGTCGAAGGTGGTGCGCGGCACATGCAGGACATTGAGGTCGCCCTGGTAGTTTTCCGGGCGGGCCAGGGTCGGGAAGAGCCAGATGAGGAAACGGCGGTCGCGCTCGTCGAAGAAGTTGATGCGCTTGTCCCGAGCTTGGCGGCAGAAGGAGAGGAGGCGCTGCATCTTGACGATCTGGTTCTGACCGTTGGGCATCCGCACCATGAAGCGCAGGACGACATTGCCGATGCTGCCCTTGAGGTCGACTTCGGCGATCAGTTCCTGCGGCAGGACCTGTTCTTCTTCCTCTTGGCTCTCCTGGGAGCGCGCCAGCCCTCTGGCGCTGTCGCTGGTGCTCGCCTGGGAGCGCGCCAGCCCTCTGGCGCTGTTGGACTGCGCTTCTTCTGGCTCCTCGCGGCGCAAAGGAACGATTTGTTCATCCCGGCGTTCGCCGCCTTTTAAGCCCATTTCCCGGAGTTTGTTTTCGACCATTCCCGCGAGCATGAAGGCGTGGACGCAGGTGTCCTTGGGATAGCCGCAATTGCAGCGCCGCTGCCATTGGCCATCGCGCCAGTCCCAGCGGTTGCGGTGGTGGCCGTCGACGGTGAGCAGAATGCCATCGTCGTCCCAGAAGAAAGCGGTGACCTTGGTGGTCGAGCGCAGACGTTGCGCCAGGCCCGACATGGCGGGCGGGAAAAGCGGCGCGAGGCGACTGAGGCCGGGCCAGAAGGGCAGCCAGGCGGGCGGAGAGGGGAAGGACATGTTTAAGCGCTCTGGGAATGGTGATGAGAGCCGGGAAAATACCCGGTGCGGCGGCTTTGGCGAGGCGAGGAAAATTTGCTGTCGGCATATATTCCGATCCGATTCACCCCGAGGATTCCCGCATGCACCCCTCAACCTTCACCCTCTCCGAGTAAGCTATGCCTAAAAAACCTAGTCGCGCCGCACGCAAAAATGAACAAGAGGAAAAGCTGGCCAAAATCCGCCATTTCCTCAAGCGTGAGTTGTGGAAACTGCCCTTTTACGGGGCGTGGAAATTCGACCACAAAAACTTCCTGACGCACCTGATCCTCGCCCGCCGCGATGGAACCCGAATTCTCTACCTCAATCTGTATCTCGACTTCAAGGCCCGCGGCATCGTTGAAACCTTTTACGATGACGATCCTGATGACGAATATTTGCTTTCCCTCATCGCAAAGTTTCCTTATCAGGAAATCAGCGAGAACGAGGCCGATTTTTTTCCTGCCCTCGCCTGTCAATACGCCGAATCCTTCGGCATCCCTCCGTGCGAGAAATTCCGCTGCTTCGCCAAGATGTTTTCGCCCGATTTCTACACCACACCCTGCCTGGGCGAGGAGCAGTTTTGTGGCGATGCGGGCGTCCCGGTGTGGATCTGCCATCCCCAGTTCCCCGAGATGCCCAGCCCGCAGCAATGGGAATTGATCCGCGCTGCCGGTGGCCGCGTGGATTCCTATCTACCTGAACACAATGCCCAAAATCCTCCTCTGGAGAAATAAGCCATGGCCAAAAAACTCTCGCGCGATCAGATTCAGAAACAGAAACAGGTGCAGCGCCGCAAGATGGAGCAGAGCCAGATCGAACGCCGCGGCCGCCTAGAGCAAGGTCAGGCCAGTCTCGAAGAATGGCTCGCCAATCCCGAGTGGCGCTACGAAGAAGAGTCGGTCGAGGAGATGTACTTCGACCCCGATCAGCTCGAGGAAGGCGAAACTCCTGAGCGGGCCATCCATCGCCACGCCACTTGGCTCGCCCATGACTACTACGTCAACAAACGCGGTGTCCCAGTCGAGACCATCCAGTCCGATGTTGAAATTCAGCGCGAAATGATCGCCCTCTACTTGCTCTTCTCCAATCTGCTCGGATCCCTCCGCTGCACCCCCGGCATTCTCATCCATCCGCAGCACGGTGTCTACCTCTACATCCAGGTGGTCATATCTCTGATGCGCTCGCCACTCTGGACTCAACACAGCTTCCTCGACGCCGTTCCGCTCCTTCGCCGCTACTGGCAGGAATGCCCGAAGTTGTACCCAAAATTCGACCCCGAAGTCGCCGCCATGCACCTCCAAATTCTCGAGAAACCCGAAGCCTTGATGGCGGAAGTCGAGCAGTTGCTACCGATGATGAAAAAGGATCTTGAGTCCGCTACGGAAACCACGGATCAACCCGGAAATTGAAGGAAGCCAAGGGGGAAGGATCTCACGTCCTTCCCGGCTTGGCAAGAACGAGGTGGGCGCAGCCGATGCGGCGTTCGCGGAAAGCTCCTTCGCAATAGGCGAGGTAATAGCGCCACATGCGCAGGAATTCCGGATTGAATCGGCGCTCGATGTCGCCGGCGTGGCGCATCAGGCGGTGATGCCATTCCTTCAGGGTGTCAGCGTAATGCTCGGCATATTCGTCGAAGCCGGTGAGACGCAGGTCGCTGCGGTTCTTGACGCAGTCCATCATCCGCGCCACTGAAGGGATGGTGCAACCGGGGAAGATGTAGCGCTTGATGAAGTCGACATCCTTGCGGGCTTCGTCGTAGCGCTGGTCGGGGATAGTGATCGCTTGCAGCACGAAGAGGCCGTCGGGTTTGAGCAGGCGCGAGCAGTGATGGAAGTAGCCGGGTAGAAACTCGTGGCCGACCGCTTCGATCATCTCCACCGAAACCAACTTATCAAAGCTCCCTTCGAGGTCGCGGTAATCCTTGAGCAGCACCGTTATTTTGTCGGCAAGACCCGCTGCCGCGATGCGCTCGCTCGCCAGCTTGAACTGCTCCTGCGAGATGGTCGTGGTAGTGACGTGGCAGCCGAAGCGCGAGGCGGCGTGGATCGCCATCGCCCCCCAACCACTGCCGATCTCCAGCAGGTGGTCGGAGGGGCGGAGCTCGAGCTTTTTGCACAGGGTTTCCAGCTTGTGGAACTGTGCATCTTCGAGACTGGCGTCGGCCTTGGGATAGATCGCCATCGAGTACATCATCGAGTCATCGAGGAAGAGTGCGAAGAAGTCGTTGCCGAGGTCGTAGTGGGCGCTGATGTTGCGGCGCGAGCCCTCGCGGGTGTTGCGGTCGAGCCAGTGCAGGCCACGCAGGAAAGGACGGGCGAACTGACGCAAACCGCCATCGAGGCCTTCGATCACCTGCCAATTGCGGCTCAGGAGAGCGATCAAGGCCGCCAGATCCGGGCTGTCCCAATCGCCCCGCATCCAGGCTTCGCCGGCGCCGATCGAGCCGCCGAGAACCATGTCCGACCAGGTTTGCGCATGCCGCACAATCAAGCGCGCTTGCAGCTCGGCATCCGCTTGACCGAAACGCCTCTCCGCACCCGCCTCCTCGATCACCAGGCATCCTTGATCCATCAAGGCGAATTGCTTCAGCACCAAGGAGCGGGCGGTGCCATCGCCGAGGCGCATGAGGCGGTTGACCGAGAAGCGTCGGGTCGGCAGGGCGGCGGCTGGGCTGGCAGTGGCTGAACTCATGAAGAATCTCCTGGATTTGATCGCTGTCTGAGCACGATACGGAGGCCAAAGGACAGCCTTACAGGAATTTTTTGTGGACCAGCCATTAAGCCTGGGAGCGCGCCAGTCCTCTGGCGTTCTTTGGTTTAAATGAGCAGCCTAAGGGCGGCAGGGGAGTGCCGCGCTCTCAGGATCAACACAACGCTCACGGATGATCATAAAACTTAAAGCCCCGGCACCACAAAATCGCCGCCTGCAGGTAGATGCCGAAGGCGGCGCGAAGCGACATCAGGGGATGGCGGATCGCCGCCCAAGCCTGGGTCCAGCGACTGGCCGGAGTCAAGGTCAGATCCATTGTCACGTTGAAGACGCAGGCGCCATCCTGGTAGTTGCGCATGTGGATCTGGATGTGATCCTGACGCAGACGCAGCGACCACTCGTATTCCTGGCCCATCGGCTGAAAGGGCGAGATGTGGAAGGCCTTGGTGAAACGGGAATGAACCCGGTTGCCGCTGTCATCAAAAGGCAGGCAATAGCTGTGGCGCTCGTCCCAAGGGGTGTTGGTGATCTCAGCCAGCAGAAAACGCGCCCGGCCTTCAGCATCGAGGACGATGTAGAAGCTCACCGGATTGAAGCCGTAACCGAGTGAGGCCGGCATGGTGAGAAGAAAGACCTGCGCCTTTGCGGGAACCGCAAAACCAAGCTCGCGAACACGGTGTAAAACCGCCTCCTTCAGATCGCCCACGCGCTGGCCATCGGCATCGGCGAGATAGTCGCGCCGACGCAAGGAACAGACGCTCCACGAAGTCCCGGCGATCGGCGGCACCGAGAACATCTCGCCAATCTGCTCGACATCGACCAAACTCATGGTCATGGCGTAGCTGAAGCGCCGGGGACGCGCTCCCAAGCGGACATGACGGACGCGACCGTGGGCGATGGAGTTGAGCATGGAATGAGTTTAAAGTTTAAGGTTTAAAGTTGAGGATGCTGGTTGAAGATCAGGCCGATCCGACCGATCGGACTGAGGTTTGAGGGCTTAAGACAATACCTGCTCAGCCGCCCGTTCCCCGCTCATGCAGCCGTCCTCGTGGAAGCCGAAGCGCCAGTAGGCGCCGGCGTAGTGGATGCCGGCGGGACCGGAGATCTCGCTCCAGCGTTCCTGGGCGCGGATGCCGGCGAGGGTGAAGACGGGGTGGTGGTATTCGATCTTACGGATGATCTTGGTCGGGTCGATGGCGGCGCTGTTGTTGAGCGTTACCAACCAAGTTTCGTCGCTGGGCAGGCTCTGCAAGATGTTCATGTTGTAGGTCAGGGCGACCGGGCCTTCGGTCGGACGCTCGGCGGCGAGGACGTGGTAGTTCCAGGCGGCCCAGGCGAGGCGGCGCTTCGGCATCAACGAGGCGTCGCGGTGCAGCACCGCTTCGTTGCGCTGGTAGGGCAGGGCGCCGAGGATGTCGCGCTCGAGCGGCGTCGCATGCTCGCCCCAGAGCTTGAGCGCTTCGTCGCTGTGGCAGGCGATGACAACGCCGTCGTAGGTTTCTACGCCGCTCTTGGAAGTGACTTCGACGCCGCCTTCCGGCAGGCGACGCAGGGAGATCACCGGGTCGGCGAGACGGAAAACACCGTCGCCGAGTGCTGCGCGGATCTTGTCGACATAGCTACGCGAGCCGCCCTTCACCACTCGCCAGGTCGGACGTTTGTCGACCGACAGCATGCCGTGGTTGGCGCAGAAACGCAGGTAGAAACGCAGCGGCATCTTCAGCACATCGCTGGGCGAGGCGGACCAGATGGCGGCGGTGATCGGCAGGATGTATTTGTCGACGCAGAGCTGCGAAAACTCATGCTTGGCAATGAAGTCGCCGAGGGTGTCGGCAGCGTCGACGGGAGAGCTCTTCAGCCACTCTGTGCCTTCGCGGTTAAAGCGGAGGATGTCGCGCACCATGCGCCAGAAGGACGGCTTGAGCAGGTTGCGGCGTTGGGCGAAAAGGGTATTGAGCGAGGTGCCGTTGTATTCGAGCCCGCTGCGCTCGCACTTCACCGCGAAGCTCATGTCGGAGGGTTGCGACTCGACTCCGAGCTCGTTGAGCAAGGCAATGAAGCGCGGATAGGTCCAGTCGTTGAAGACGATGAAGCCCGAATCGATGGCGAGCTGCTTGCCGGTCGCATCGGGAATGGCGTGAGTATGGGTGTGGCCGCCGAGGCGCTCCTGCGCTTCGTAGACGCTGACGCGGCACTTGTCTTTTAGGCGCCAGGCGGCGCTGAGCCCGGAGATGCCGGAACCGATGATGGCGATGTTTTTCATGAGGGAAGTGGGTTACGGGGTAAAGGGGTAAAGAGGTTACGGGGTAAAGGGTCAGAGGTCAGAGGTCAGAGGTCAGAGTTCAGAGGTCAGAGGTCAGAGGTCAGGAGTCGGAAGTCCCTGATTCCTAGGTCTATGACTTCACCAGTTTTGCGGAGATCGCATCCTGGAGGCTTTGAGGCAGGCAAGAAAGAAGCCTGAGCGACCAGATGAAGCGACGGGGGAAATCAATCTCGCTGCGGCCTTTGCGGAGACCGCAATCGATGCGCTCCGCCGCGTCCTCGGCTTCGAGGGCGAAAGGCATCGGGAAGTCGTTTTTCGCGGTCAGCGGCGTGTGAACGAAACCGGGATGGATGAGGCAGACCTGAAGTCCTTCGGCGGCGAGGTCGGCGCGCAGGGCCCGGCCAAAGGCGGTCATTGCCGCTTTCGATGCGCAATAAGCGGAGGCGCGGGGGAAGGCGAACCACGGGGCGCAGGAACTGACCAGGATGATCCGGCTGGCGACTCCTTGGCGCAAGAGCGGCAGAACCTCGGCTAGGCCATCGGTGAGACTGAGGAAGTTGACCTCCATCATATCGCGATAGATGGCGGCCCGGTAGTCGCGTCCGTCGACATACTGGCAGTCACCGGCGCAATGGATGAAATCATCGATGCCGCCGCCGCCCCACAAGGAGGCCCGTTGGGCGGCGTTGCGCCATGCCAAGGGGTCGCGGATATCAAAAGGCAAAGCGGCACATTCGGGACGGCCGGAGGCAAGGCGGTCTAGCGCCTCCTTGTTGCGTCCGGAGAACAAGACCTTGGCGCCTTCTTTTGCCAGGCGTTCCGCCACCGCCGCGCCGATGCCTGAGCTCGCCCCTGTCACCCACACCCTGCGTCCCAGCCATTCGCGTTTCATACTTATCTCCTGATTGATGGATATGATACGCCAAGGAGCTGAGCTTCCTTACAATCACTCGGGCTTAGAATTCTTGCCCAGTTGTTCCTCTAGCCGGCGCTTCAGGCGCTCGGCCTGCTCCGCATCGAGGCTGTGAGTGCAGCAGGATTCCGGGGCGTCGCGAAGCTTGACTTCGATGTCCTGGCTGTGCATCAGATCGCGATGATATTTGCCGCAGAAAAAGCAGAAGAAAACGTGGCAACGCATGCAGAAGCGGCGCCAGGGGCTGAGGTCCTGGTACTTACCGGCCTTGAGGGCCTTGGCTACGTCAATGCAGCGCCACATGATTAGAACTCCGGTCGACGGGAATAGTTTTTATTGAGGCAAAACTTGAGAGCTTTGCGAACCCGGTGAATGATCACCCAGAGATGATTCGCGGAAATCTTCATCTCCTTACAGATTTCTTCGGTATCCTGCTCTTCGATTTCACGCATGATGAAAAGCGAGCGGCCGGGTTCCGGGATTTTTTCGATGCAGCGGTTGAACTGCTCCCAGAAGTCGCTGCGTTCACAGGCGACCTGGGGATCGAAGGTCCAGCGCTCGACCCGTCCGGGTAGGACCCCGGTGAAACGCTCGAGGAAGCCCGGAGAATCCGGCTCCTGCTGGAAGGCTTCGTAAGAACAGTCCTTGACCCGCTTGCGCAGGGTGTCGATGATCTTGTTGCGCATGATGGCGCGCAGCCAGAAACGCATCTCGACGCGCCCGTCGTAGCGGTCGCGCGCCTTGAAGGCAGAGAGCAAAGTCTCCTGCACCGCGTCCTCCGCCTGGCCACGATCGCGCAGACGCGACAGCGCATAGCGGTAGAGATAGTCGCCATAGAGGGGCAGCCATTCTTCGGGAGCGGGGGCAGGTGTGGCGGACTCGGACATGATTCTCGATCTTTGCGGTGGCCGCACTATAGCGTCTTCCGTAAAAAGATTTCGGCCTGAGTAAGTCCAGATCAGGGTCAGTATTCTACCCATAAAACTTCTGATCTTTGTGCTCTTTGTGTCATTTGTGGCCTCGCTTCATGTCTTCTGTATTTTCGCTTCCTCTGTAAGCTTGTCCCGCAAACGACGAATAGTCTCATGGAGACAATCACCATGCCCGCCCGCCCTATCCTGATCAACCTCGCCCTCTATCAGCTCGCCTGGTGGAGCAGCATGCTTTTGCCCCCGCACTTTTCCCTGCCGATCGTGGCCCTGTGCCTGACCATCCACGCGCGGCTCCATCCGCAGCCGCGCGTCCTGATCGCCGGCTTGGTTTTCGGCCTACTCGGCTTCGGCTTCGACCGTGCTTTCCTTGCCAGCGGCTTGGCCGGCACAGGTGGGGAATTCCCCGGCTTCCTCCTCGGCTGCTGGTTGATCTTCCCGATCACCCTCGATCACTCGATGCGCTTTTTCGTCGCCACCTGGCCGCGATTGATTCTCCTCGCCGCTTTGGCTCCCCTCGCCTATCTTGCAGCCGGCCCGATTTGCACCTTTCGCTACGAAACCCCACTTCTCCTCAGCCTCAGTGTCCACGCAGCTCTCTGGCTGCTCTGGCTGAGTCTGTGGAAAGTGCATCGCCGAAATCTCGAAACCAGCCCCCAAGGAGTCCTCATGAGCCGCTACCTCGTCATCCTCATCACTGCCCTCTTCCTCGCCTCCTGTGGCGGCCTGAGCCAAGTCGAAGACAACGCCCGTTTCCAGCCCAAGATGCTGCCGGAAGAATTCTTCCTCGGTAAGCTCAGCGCCCACGGCATCGTCAAAAACCGCTCGGGCGAACAGATCCGCAGCTTCAACGCCGACATGAAGGGCGTCCGCAGCCCGGAAGGCATCACCCTAATCGAATCCTTCCTCTTCGACGACGGCGAAAAACAATCGCGAACCTGGCAGATCCGCCGCCTTCCCGATGGCAGCTACGAAGCCACCGCTGGCGATGTCATCGGCACCGCTCTCGGCCGCGCCGCCGGTAACGCCTTCTTCATGCGCTACACCTTGCGCATCCCCTACGGCGACAGCACTCTCGACCTGGCCATGGACGACCGCATGTACTTGGTCAATCCCGATACCCTGATCAACGAAACCGCGATGAGCAAATTCGGCCTCGACGTTGGCTCGCTCAGCCTCGTCATCCTCAAACACCGGGAATGAGCGCAAGAAGAGGCGACCACGGAAAACACTGAGGACACGGAAGGGATTTCACCCTGAATTCCTTAACAGAAGAGTTTTGTGCTCACTGCCGTTCGACCCCGAAGCGGGTCGGAGATTTTAGCCCAGGGTTGAGCCGCATCGGCGACACCCTGGGTTAGAAGAAGTTATGATTTCCTACCCTGAAGGGGTCAAAGGACCCAGCTAAGAATTCTCACTCCCTGACTCCCCTCTCGCCGCCAAGGCCGCGGCCCGGCTCGTCGCCAGATCGAGGACAGGGTAGGGATAATGCCGTCCGAGCTGGACGCCTGCAGCAGCGCAAAGAAGCGGCTGCTGCCAAGGTGCGTGGATGAGCTTGTTCGGCAAGGATCTCAGCTCCGGCAGCCAGCGGCGGAGATAGGCGCCATCGGCATCGAAGCGCTGCGATTGCAGGACCGGATTGAAGATGCGGAAATAGGGCGCGGCGTCAGCTCCGCAACCCGCGACCCATTGCCAACCGAGGGTGTTGTTGGCGAGATCGGCATCGACCAGATTGTCCCAGAACCAGGAGGCGCCGAGTCGCCAATTCTGCAGGCCGTTTTTGACCAACAGCGATGCGGCGATCATGCGGACGCGATTGTGCATCAGGCCGGTCTGCCGGAGCTCACGCATGCCGGCATCGACAAGAGGGAATCCGGTGCGTCCTTGCCGCCAGGCGCGCAGCAGCCCGGCATCGGCGGGACGCCAAGGGAAGCCCACCCAGTCGGGACGCCATTCCTGGTGTGGCGTCGCGGGAAAGTGCCAGAGGAGATGGAGGGCGAATTCCCGCCACAGCAGCTGCCGGATGAACGGCGCAGCCAAGGCCGGCGATTCCGCTTGCGCCCGGGCCAGGATCTGACGCGGCGAGATCTCGCCGAAATGCAGCGGCGCACTGAGCTGCGACACCGCATCGATCGCCGGCAGATCTCGTCGCTCCGGATAGCTCGCCAAGGAATCGTCGCAAAAGCGCTCGAGTCGCGCCATCGCCGCCTCTTCTCCCGGCTGATGCAGACGGGCAAAACCGTCGGCCCAATCGCGCTTCGGCAGAAGCTCCAAGGCCTCCAGGTTCAGCGACTCCGGCCATACCGCGGGGGCCTTGAGGAATCGCGGCGCCGGCAAAGGCGACGGCAGGCTCGGCAGGAGGCTCATTGCCAGCCGGGAAAACGGGGTGAAAACCTTGTAGGGCTGACCCTGGCCATTGAGGAGATCCGAGGGCTCGAAAAAGCTCCGGTTGGCCAGCACAATGACCTCGATGCCGGCTGCCTTCAGTCCCTTCGCCAAGTGATCATCAAAAGACCTCGCGGCCGGCTCGAAGCGACGACTTAAAAGGACTCGAGAAGGTCGAAGGCTGACCAGCTGCTCCAGGCTTGGGCCGCGGCGGATCATCAGACGCGAACCGAGCTTGGCCAAGCTTTGTCCGTGCGCCGCCAGCGAATGATGCAGCCACCAGCGCGAAGCCCCGCCCGGCGCCCAGTCGCCCCAAGCCGCGTCATCCCAGATGAACAGCGGCAAGACCGGATCTCCCTGTCGAACCGCCAGATCATAAAGCGAGTTATCGGCAAGGCGCAAATCCTCGCGCAGTAAAATCACAGTGCTCATTCAAGGTCTCCGTTTTGTAAATGCTAACTTTACGATCAAATGGCTCGTTCCTTACACTGGTTTCTCGTCCTGATCCTAAGATTCGTCACTCGCGCGAAGGCGCGAAGCCGCGAAATGGATGATGAACTCAACTCATTCGTTTCATCCCCTTCGCGCTTTCGCGCCTTCGCGTGAGACTTGTTTATCGCCAAGCGATTTGGCTTTTTGTACCTTCTGAGCTTAGATTGCGCAATCTCCATCGCCAAGGAATGCCGCATGACCCAGCTCCATCTCTCGCTTCCCTCCGCCCCGATCTTCTCCTGGTCCTTCGAAACCGCCGGCCTCACCCTGGTCGATGGCTTCACCCTCGACAACAGCGGCGGCGACGCGCAAAGCGGCTTGACGCTGCGCCTGAGCACCTCGCCGCAGCGCACCGAGCCCTGGGAACTCAAGCTCGATGCCTTGGCCGCCGGTGAGAAACGCTCTTTCGATGCGTCTAATTTCCGCCTCGCCGCCGGTTCGCTCGCCGCCCAGCGCGAACGTGAGTTCATCGACCTGAAGCTCAGCGTCCTTTGCGGCGAACGCGAAATCGCCAGCGCCTCCAGCCGCTGCGAGTTGCTCGCCGCTGGCCAGTGGTCGGGCGCGGCCCACAACCCCGAGTCGCTGGCCTGCTTCGTCACCCCCAATCACCCGGCTCTCGGCGAGGTGCTCAAGTCGGCCTCGTCCGCCCTCGAAAAAGCCTCCGGCTCGGGCGCTCTCGATGGCTATCTATCCGGCCAGCTCGACCGTCCCTTGGCCATCGCCGCCGCGATCCACGCCGCCCTCGCCGCGCGTCAGCTCAGCTACGCCGTGCCGCCGGCCTCCTTCGAGGCGCAGGGACAGAAGATCCGCCTGCCGCATGAAACCCTCGCCGAAGGCCTCGGCTGCTGCCTCGACACCACGGTGCTCTGGGCCGCCCTGCTGGAACAGGCGGGACTGGCGCCGATTCTTCTCCTCGACCAGAACCACGCCTGGCTCGGCTTCTGGCTCAGCCAACGCCGCCTCGGCCAGACCCTGATCGCCGACCCCGAACGACTGCGCAACCTGCTCCGCCTCGGCGAGATCGCAGTGCTCGAAACCACCAGCCACGGCGCCAGCTTCGACGAAGCCCGCCGCGCCGGCCTCGCCCGCCTCGAAAAACCCCAGGGCGAATTCCTCGCCATCGACCTGAGCAGCGCCCGCCTCTGCGGCTTCAAACCGCTGCCCCTCGGCGCTCTTGCGGAAGACGCAAAAGCCGGAGCCGGCAAGGTCATCCTCGACCTGCCGCTGCCCGTCCTCCGCCCCGCGCCCCTGCCCGCCGCCGCGCCCGAACCTAAAAACGCCCGGCTCGAACGCTGGAAACGCCGCCTCCTCGATCTCTCGCTGCGCAACCGCATGCTCAACTTCCGCGATTCGGCCGGCACCCTCCGCCTCCTGCCGCCCAGCTTGCACGAGCTCGAAGATGTCCTTTCGTCCGAGAAATCCCTCAGCCTGCTGCCGCGTCCCGACAGCAAGAAAAAAGGCGGCGGTGAACTGCCTTCGCCAGAGCAGATGACCGAGGCCTTTTCGCGCGGACGCTGCCTCAGCGCCTGCGACGACGAGGACTTCGACAAACGGGCCACCAAGATCGCCCGCGAAGCGCGCTCGCTCGAAGAAGAGACCGGTTCCAACTCGCTCTACCTCGCCCTTGGCATGCTGGCCTGGCGCGAAAATCCCAAGGACACCAAGGTCCGCCTCGCGCCGCTCCTGCTCATCCCGGTCTACCTCAGCCGCCGCGCCCGTGGCGAAGGATTTGATCTCGAAATCGGCGACGACGAGCCGCGGGTCAACGCCACCTTGGTCGAATTCCTCCGCCTCAACTACGGCATCGATCTGTCGAGCCTGACCGCCGATCTGCCCACCGATGACTCGGGCCTCGACGTCGCCCGCATCTTCGCCCACGCTCGCCAGGCGATCGCCGCGCAAGCCGGCTGGGAGCTGCGCGACGAAGCTTGGATCGGCTTCTTCTCCTTCCAGAAATACCTTCTCTGGGCTGACCTCAACCGCCCCGACCAGAAAATTCTGTCTCACCCGGTGGTCCAAGGCCTGCTCAGCCGCGAGGCGCCGCAGCACTTGATTGGCGACGAATTGCCCGCCGCCGCCGCTATGGATCTCGAGCTGACTCGCCTCTGCACGCCGCTGCCCGCCGACTCGTCGCAGCTCGCCGCTGTCGCCGCCGCCGGAGCCAAACGCACCTTTGTCCTCGAAGGCCCTCCCGGCACCGGCAAATCGCAAACAATCACCAACCTGATCACCCACGCCCTCTGCCTCGGCCAACGCGTCCTCTTCGTCGCCGAAAAGAACGCCGCGCTGGAAGTGGTGCAACGCCGCCTCGCCGCCGCCGGACTCGCCCCCTGGTGCCTAGAACTGCATGCCCGCAAGGCCGACAAAAAAGCCGTCGTCGCCCAGCTCAAGCTCGCGCTCGAAGCTGCGGAAGGCGCAAAAGCCGCCGGATTCGATCCCCGCGCCCCCGCCCTGCCCAAGCTCGAAGCCTCCCGCGCCGACCTGGTCAAACTCGCCGAAGAACTGCATCAACCCCGCCGCAACGGCCTCTCCCTCTACAGCCTCGCCGAAGAACTCAGCCGCCTCGGCGAGGGCCCGCTCTCCGGCGATACCCCGCCCGCCCAACTCGCGCCGCAAGACTGGAAAAACCTCCTCGAACTCATCGCCGAAACCGACTCCGCCTGGCCCGGCCTGCCCGAGGTGAAGGGGCACCCGCTGGGCGCGCTGCGCTGCGCCGAGCCACCAGATCTTGCTGCTTTTGAAGCTGTCGAAGCTTTGAAAAATCTAGATGCAAAAATCTCTAGCCTCCTCAAAGATCTCGGCATTCAAGTTGAATTTTATGAGCTAGGGCATTTATCGGTTTTGTTCAATGTCACAACACTCATTGGAATGCAAAAGACTGAAGACTTCTTAAGAGGTGATGCACTCCCGGAAGAAACGGGATCAATTCTTGAAGACTTGGGTGTGTCGAGGCCTGAATTAGATAAAATTTTTGATAGAAGAATTCTTGAGGTTGACCTTAATTTTGAAGTGCAAGAGCTTAGGGCTTCTCAAGCATCCTGGGTGTTAACACGTTGGTCAGGAAAACGCCGTGCTCGAGCTTTCTTTGCGAGATTCGCAAAAAGTCCAGTTCCCGAAGAGACAGAGCAGCTATTTTCTCTATTTGATCGCTTGATCCATGTTCAAAATCAAGAGATCAAGCTCAAGAAAATAATGAATGATTCACGAGTGAGTTCCTTGCTTCAAGAACGCCTTTTATCAAATCCCGAAGAAATGGCTGGTCAGATAAGAGTATCAAATGATCTCAGAAAACTATGTAAACACTTAAAGGTTGATCCAGTAGAGTTCATTCCTCACCTTGGTCAATCCAGATTCTCTGATGTTTCATTTGAAGCAAATAAATTAAGAACCAATGCTAAAAACAGATTGAGAGACGCTGAGAAGGCCCTATCTCCAGACCCTGAACTGATGATCCCAAAATCTGATTCCGCCCAAATTCGCGCAGAAATCCGTTCTGTTTCTGGACTTGATCAAAATCTTTCCGAGCCAGAGAATGAACTTCTTAATTGCCCACTTCAATCCTATTCCCATAACTTCCTCAAAACCCGCATCGCCCAGCTCGAAAGCTGGCAAGCAGCCGAGTCGGAATTCCCCGGCTGGTGCGCCTGGAACCGCCTGCGTTCTCGCCTGCTCGAAGCGGGGCTCGCCGCCCTGGTCGCCGCCATCGAGGCGGGACGCCTGAGCCCGGGCCAGTTCAAGGACGCGGCGCTGCGCTCGATCCTCAGCCGCGAGGCGGAAGGCCTCATCGCCGCCGCGCCCCGCCTCGCCAGCTTCTTCGGTCCCGAAGAGGAACGCAAACGCAGCAACTACCGCCAGCTGCGCGACGAATTGCAGAAGCTCTGCCGCGACGCCGCCTCCGCCGCCATCTCCAGCCGCGCCCGCGACGCCGCCGCCTCGACAGCGCTGCGCAAGGAGAAGGCGGTGCTTCTCAATGAGATCGGCAAACAGACCCGCCACAAGCCGGCGCGCCGCCTCTTCGAAGAAGCCCCCGGCCTGCTCGCCGCCCTCAAGCCCTGCCTGCTGATGTCGCCCGCCTCGGTCGCCCAACACCTGTCGCCCGACATGCCGCCCTTCGACCTGGTGGTCTTCGACGAAGCCTCGCAGATCCCGCCCTGGGACGCGGTCGGCGTCCTCGCCCGCGGCGACGCCGCCATCGTCGTCGGCGACTCGAAGCAGCTGCCGCCGACCTCCTTCTTCGCCCGTCAGGAAGACGCCGACGATGCGCCCTCGATCGACGCCGAGGACTACGAGGATCTCGAATCGGTGCTCGACGAGATGCACGCCGCCGGCTTCCGCTCCTCGCGCCTGCTCTGGCACTACCGGTCGAAGAGCGAGGACCTCATCGCCTTCTCCAACGCCCGCTACTACGAGGGCAAGCTCTTCACCTTCCCCGCCGCCGCCTCCAGCCCGGCGCTCACCCTGCGCCGCTGCGCCGGCGTTTACGACCGCGCCGGCACCCGCGCCAACCGCGTCGAAGCGGAAGCCGTCGTCGCCGACGCCATCGCCCGCCTGAAGAAGGCCGGCTCGCCCGAAAAGGCCTCGCTCGGCATCGTCACCTTCTCGCAAGCGCAGCAGGAACTGGTGCTCGACCTGCTCGACAAGGCCTACCGCGACGAACCCGGACTCGAAGCCTATTCCGACGCCGCCTTGGCCGAGCCCTTCTTCGTCAAAAACCTCGAAAGCGTGCAAGGCGACGAACGCGATGTCATCCTCTTCTCGATTGGCTACGGTCCCGACAAAGACGGCAAGGTGGCGATGAACTTCGGCCCCCTCAACCGCCTCGGCGGCGAGCGCCGTCTGAACGTCGCCATCACCCGCGCCCGCCGCGAGATCTGCGTCCACTGCTCCCTGCGACCCGAGCAGATCGACCCTGCGCGCAGCAATGCCCGTGGGGTCCGCGACCTGCGCGACTTCCTCAGCTACGCCGAAGCCCGCAGCGCCGCTGTGCTGACCGCAAACCGCGGCGACGCCCTGGAGGAATCCCTCGCCGGCCATCTCGAGGACAAGGGTTGGAAGATCACCCGCCGCTTCGGCCAAGGCGGCTGGAAGATGCCCCTGGCTTTGCATCACCCGCAAGAACCCGGCCGCTTCCTCCTCGGCATCGACACCGACGGCCCCGCCTCGCACCTCGCCCCGACCCTTGCCGACCGCGAATGCGTCCGCCCCGCCGCCCTCTCCGGCCTCGGCTGGCAGGTGCAGCGCGTCTCGTGTTTAGACCTACGCAAGAACCCCGCGGCGCTGGCGGCGATGATCCACGACAAGGCGAAGGGGATGAAGTGAGAAAGCGCGGGTGATTTCCTGTCGCCGCTCGTGCCATCGCTCGTGTTTCAGGCCGAGATTTCGACATCCTCGATTAATGTCCGTGGGCGCTGCCCACGGCTAAGCCAGCTCCGAGCGCTCCGCGGTGAACGATGAACGAGGCTGCGGATGACACGAAAGGCAAGTACGAGAAAGAACTCGACTGTCCATCGCGTCGCGGGGATTGCCTGGCCTCAAGGGGGTGTGGTGTCCCGTGTCGCCCACTTGCCGCTTTTCCAGTCCATCAACTCATGCGGTTGGAAACGGGCTTTGTATTCCATGGCCGAACAGCCGGGGACGAGGTAGCCGAGGTGGTACCAGCGGCAGCCAAGTTCGGCGGCGAAACGCAGCTCGGCCAAGGCGCCGAAGACGCCGGGGGAGAACTCGGCAAAGTCGGGATCAAAGAAGAAGTAAACGCTCGATAAACAGTCGCGGCCAAGATCAAGAAAGCCGGCGGCCATGAGCTTGCCGTCGCGGCGGAATTCACTCTGCAGGAGGCGTCCGCTGTGCCAGTGAAAGCTCCTCTGATATTCCTCGCGACTGATCTCGCGTCCATAGCGTTCGCGGTTGAAACGAGCATGGAGTTGGTAAAACTCGTCGCTCTCTTCCGCTTCCTTGAAAATCACTCTCGTACCGCCGTTTTTCTGCGCCACCCGACGCTGCGATTTGGACATCTTGAAGTCCTTCACTTCCAGGCGCAAAGGGGTGCAGAGACGGCACTCGGCGCAGGCGGGACGGAAGATCTGCGGCCCGAATTTGCGCCAACCGCGATTGAGCAACTCGTCGCACTCCTCCGGCTCCAGCTCGGTAGCGAGGAAGAACTCAGTCCTTGAGGCCCGCCCCGGCAGGTAGGGACAGGGCTGTTCCGGGTCGATGGTGGGAGGGAGGTGGAGACGCATTTTTAGGGGTTGTAGGGGTTGTAGGGGTTCAAGAACGAAGAGCGAAGGGATTCACCACAGAGACACAGAGGGCACAGAGAATTGAGTTAAGATGGGAAGGATAAACAAAAAAATCGTCTTTCGTTCCTCTGTGATCTCAGTGCCTCTGTGGTGAAATCAGGGTTTAAGCTCAGTCTTTTTTCTTCCGCACGTATTCGCCCTGCCATTTGGCGGGAGGGGGTTCTGCGATGTAGTGCTCGACGCGTTCGATCATGGCTTTTGCGGGGCCGTCTTCGGGGCGGATTGCGAGGGCGCGGCGGAAGCAATCCAGAGCTTCGTCCCAGCGACGTTCTTCGTGCAACTTGAAGCCTTCCTGGTAGAGCTCGACGACCTGGCGGAATTCGGTGGAGATCAGGCCTTTGCGGGCGATCAATTCGTGGATCGGGATGGCCTCGGTCTTGCCCTTGACGACGATGCGGTCGAGGAAGCGCGATTCGATCTCGTCCTTGGCCAGTTCCCAGGTCCGCTGGCCGATGATGATCAAGGTGTCGTAGTCCTTGTTGGTCGGTTCGAGACGGGCGGCGAGGTTGACCGCGTCGCCCATGACGGTGTAGGAGAAGTGTTTCGACGAACCCATGTTGCCAGCGGAGACGATGCCGGTGTTGACCCCCATACGAACCACCAGGCGGTAGCCGAATTGGGCAAAGAGATCCTCGCGCATGGCGGTCAATCTGGCCTGTTGGTCGAGGCAGGCAAAACAGGCGGCGACCGCGTGGCGAGGATCGGGTTTCGGCACCCCCCATTCCGCCATGATGCCGTCGCCGGCGTATTTATCGAGATAGCCGCCGGATTCCATGATGATATCGGTCATCGGGGTGAGGTATTGATTCAGCAGGTCGACCAGTTTGTCGGGGCCGAGGGCTTCCGAAATGGTAGTGAAACCGGCGACATCAGAGAACATCATGGTCGCTTCGGTGCGTTGTCCCGACAACGAGAAGGATTCAGGGTTTTCCTCCATGTGGTGCAGGACTTCCGGCGACACCATGGTGGCGAACATCTTGCGGACTTTGATCTTCTCGCGTTCTTCGGAGAGATAGCGCCAGCTGGTGAGGGCGATGAGGGAAATTACGATCTGCAGCAGCGGGATGAGAATGGGCATTTGCGGCAGGTTGCCGAAGGAGCAGGCGAGCGCGGCGACGAGGATCAAGACGATGAGGAGGACGTGGGTCAGGGCCATGCGTGAAACGCTGAGGACGCGTGAGCTCCAGGCGCTGACGGCGGCAAGAACGAGCAGGATCAGGAGGCAAGCTGGCATCGGCAAAGGCGCGGCGGGGCGGCCGCTGAGGATGTTGTCGAGAGCGGTGGCGTGGATGAAAACGTAACTGGCGTTCGGTTCGAGCGGGGTCGGCCCGGTATCGCCGTTGCCGGTGTGGGTGAGTCCGACGATGCAGACGCGGCCGGTGACGGCTTGCCGGATGCTTTGCAGATTCTCTCTCGCCGAAGGTTCGAGTTCGGATTCCTCATGCTTGTTCAACCAAGCGCCGTAGTAAGAGACTTTGTGGAAGGGAAGAACGGAAAAGCAGTTGGATCGGCCGGGGAAGTTGAGCACCATGTCGCCCCGGAGGTCGACGCAGATTCGGGTGATGCGTCCGCCTGGTTCGCGAATCTCGAGCTGGCCGGCGGCGAGATCGACAAACACCGCGTCGGAAGTCAAGCCGAGATGACGCAGGGCGCAGGTCAAAGCGAAGGACGGGACAAAAATCTCTTTCCACTTCTTTTCCACCGGATGAAAATACTTGGTGCCGAAAATCAAAGGGACGCGACGGACGACGCCATCGGCATCGCGGGGGACGTTGATCGGCGATTGTTGGCAGACGCTGAGGTTGCGGGAGATCAAGCTGGCGTCCGGGCGCCAGGGGAAGACCGCAGTGATGCCGCTCACCTGGGTATTCGGGATGGCGTATTTGGTCAAATGCGGGATGCGGTTGCCGAGTTCTTCGCGTTGATCGGCGGGATCGTCGCCGAGCACATCGGCGGGGGTCCAGCGGAAGAATTCATCGCCTTGTTGATTGATGGTCAAATCTTCCGCGGTGACGAAGCTGCAGGCGGCGATGACGGGGATTTTTTTCAACTCTGGACTAGCCGGGCTTTCGAGCTCGCCCATGGCGGCGGCGAGCTTGAATTCGCCTTGTTCGCCGATGTAGGTGCCGAGATTGAGGAGATTGACATCGCTGATCTCATTCGTTTCGGCCGATGTGGCGAGGGCCTTGCTGATGGCGGTGATTTTTTCCGGATCGGCGGCGATGCCATTGGGATTGAGGCGGCGCTCGCGATCGCCGCGAACGTCCTTGAAGATGATGTCGTAGGCGAGGACGCTGGGCGGGAATTGTTTTTGCAGCAGCAGGAGTTGGTCGGAGTAGGGCTGCCGGAGGACCCATTGCATGCCGTTGGTGCTGCCTTCGGCATCCAGAGTGCTGTCATCAATCGCCAGCACCGTGATGTCGCGGTTGGCAGTGGCGAGGCCATAATGGGCACGGATGTCGGAGGAGAAGGCGATGCTGCTATCGCGCAGCTTCATATCGAGATTATTGAGTGACTGAACCAGAGGCAGTTGAGAAGAATTCTGCGTGCCGGGCTCAAAAGCTTGAAGGCTCGCTTGTCGCATCTGCCATTGCAGTCCGGCGGTGACGGCAGTGATCACCAAGATCAAGACGAAAAAGGGCAAGTGGCGGCGAAATGCAAGCATGGATCTTCTCCGGGGTATGGCGTCAATCTAGCGGCTCAGTGCGGGAAGTCTCCGAACTCGGCGGATTCCACCGAACGATGATCCATCTAAAAACCGCGACCTGTATCCGCGAAGAAATTGGCCCAAGGCGGCAAGCAACTGTGATGAAAAGAGAAAGAAAGCCCCTCGCCTTCACACCGACGGGCAGAGCCGCTGCATGGCGTCGAGCAGGCGCTCACGATTGAGCGGCTTGGTGATGAAGTCGTTCATGCCGACGGCAAAACACCGGGCGCGGATTTCGTCGAGGGCATGGCCGGTCTGGGCGATGATCGGCGTCGGGAGCAGGGCATAACGACGTTCCTTGTCGCGGATCGCTTGGGTCGCTTCGAAGCCGTCCATCACCGGCATCTCGCAGTCCATCAGGACGCAGTCGTAGTGGTGCTGACTGAAGAGCTCGAGGGCGGCAGAGCCGTCGTCGGCGAGGTCGATGTAAGTGGCGAATTTGGACAAAAGGGCTTTGATGAGCATCTGGTTGACGAGGTTGTCATCGACGATGAGGATGCGTTTTAAATACCAATGCTGAGCCTGCATGAGGGCCGGCGCGGCTTCGACCGGGATGGTGGCTGTAAGTGGGGTCAGATCGAAGCTGAATTCGGTGCCGCTGCCGCATTCCGAGCGGACTTCCAGGTGGGAGCCCATCTGGTGGAGGAGGCGTTGGCAGATGCTGACCCCGAGGCCGGTGCCGCCGAAGCGACGGCTGATCGAGCCATCGGCCTGGGTGAAGGGTTCGCCGAGATGCGGGAGCAGCGTTTTGCCAGGATGTCGAAGGCCTCGGCGTCGCGGAAGAAGCGGGTGACGCCGATAAGCAGATCCTGGAACAGGGCGGTGATTTCGTCGGGGTGCAGCCGCAAGTGATCGAGGAAGGCCGAGCCGGTGTCGATGCGCAACAGTTCCATGCGGCGTTCGATGCGGCGGAGCAGAGTGCTGGGTTTGTAGAGGGAGAAGTCATGCCCGGTCTGGCGTTTCAGCAGGATACAGATGTCGCTGAGGCTGCTGCTCAAGTTCGATGCCGGCTCCTGCGGCTCCTGCTGCTGCGGCCGTTGCGGCGGGCGTTTGACCCTAAATTCTGCAAAAAATTAACATAATCCTTGATTCTTCTGCTTGACTCCTGCTTAATTTGGATTATGTTAAATTATTGACATAATCCAAACTCCCAG
>JAYTMY010000059.1:0-7856 GCA_043748535.1 Lentisphaeraceae bacterium
GCCGTCGGCTTCTCCGGCCACGACATGCACGCGCCGATCTGGGGCCCCGACGGCAAGATCTACTTCTCCATCGGCGACCGCGGCTACAACGTCATGACCAAAGAAGGCAAGCGCCTCTTCAGCCGCTCGCGCGGTGCCTGCCTCCGCATCAACCCCGACGGCTCCGGCCTCGAGGAAGTCTGCGTCGGCTTGCGCAACCCGCAAGAAATCGCCTTCAACGACACCTTTGACCTGGTCACTGGCGACAACAACGGCGACATGGGCGACCGCGCCCGCGCTTACTACATCGTCGAAGGCGGCGACTACGGCTGGGTGGAAGGCTGGCAGTCCCTCACCTCCTTTGGTGAGCATATCTTCGGCAAGGAACGTGTGCCGCCCGCCTGGACGGCCGAGAAGCTCTACTTCACGCCCCACGCCGAACAGCCTTGGTGGGTCGTCCCGGCCTCTGGCTTCGTCACCTCCGGCCCCTCCGGCCTGGTCTACGTCAGCACCGACGCCCTCGGCGCCGACACCAAAGGATCCTTCCTCGTCTGCGACTTCGTCGCCAGTACCGCTCGTTCCGGCGTCCGCCGCTTCAAAATGGTACCCAAGGGTGCCGGTTATGAAATGACCGGTGGCGACATGTGGCTCCAGGGCTGCAACAGCCCCGACATCACCCTTGACCACGCCGACAACCTCCTCGTCGGCGACTACGGTGAAGGCTGGCATGCCAGCCAAAACGGCGGCGTCTGGAAGGTCATCGCCAAGACTCCCCAGACTCACAGCGTCGAACTCTTCAAGAAAGGCTTCCGCAAGCTCACTCTGCCTGAGCTCAGCACCGAGCTGAGCAGCGTCGACATCAAGATTCGCGTCGAAGCTCAGGCCGAACTGGTTCGCCGCAGCGCCAAGGCCGAACTGCTCAAGGTCGCCCAGGGCGCCGGCAACGACGGCTCCGCCCTCTTCGGTCGCCTCCACGGCCTCCGCGGCCTCGGCCAACTCAATGCCGTCGCTGAACTGCGCAGCTTCGTCAAGAACGCCAACGCCGAGATCCGCACCCAGGCCCTGCGCGCCTTGGCCGATGCGAAATCCGCAAAAACGAGCGACTTCGTTGCCTCGCTCGAAGATGCCGAAATCCGCGTCCGCCAAGCGGCGGCGTTGGGTTGCGCCAGGAAGCCGGGGAAAGGAGTTTTCGATTCCTTGATCAACCGGCTTAATACTGCTGATGTGCAAGATCCGTGGATGCGCGCTTCACTCACACACGCTGTTGCAAAGCAAAGCGAGATCCAAAACAATACCATGTTCGGCATTGCCGATGCAAAGCGTCTCAAAGACATCAACGCGCGCCGAGCCTTCATCGTTGCACTACGCAAAGCGAGATCCCCGTTGATTGCCAATTGGCTCATCGAGACCGATAAGACTCTTCTCTCCGAAGTCGTCGCAGCTATCAGTTTTGAGAATATTGAAGGCGGCATGGAGCAGCTCGCATCCTTTTCCGCCGTCCCTGCCTGTTTCGAACTCAGCGAGCTGAACGTCGCCCGCGCCCTCAACGCCAACCTGCGTCTCAATAACAACGCTGGCGCCGGCCGTCTTCTCGACGTCCTCGCCAACAAAGACGCGCCGCAATCGGCCCGTCGCATGGCCGGCCTGCTTCTGCGCGGCTTCATCAAGCCCTGGCAGATGGACTTCGTCGAAGGCAAAAAACTTGACTGGGATTCCGGCAAAGCCCCCGTTGCGGAAGACGCAAAAGACCTGATCGCCTCGCGTCTCGGTGGCATCCTGAACAGCGCCGACGGCGACGCCCTCACCGCCGCCCTCAAGCTCGCCGAGCTCTCCGGCTTCAAGGCGGATGAAAAATCCCTGCTCGCCATCGCCCTCAACACCAAGGCCAGTGAAGCCGCTCGGATTGAAGCCATCCACTCGCTCGGCGCCAAACTCGCCCTGACCGACCTGACGACCCTGACCAAAGACGGCAGCTCCGCCGTCCGCGTCGCCGCCATCAAAGGCCTGGTCGCCAGCCAGCCCGCCGCTGCCCTGCCCGCCCTTTTGGCCGGACGCAGCGCCAAAGGACTCGACGAACGTCAAGTCGCTTGGCAGGGACTCGGCGTCCTCAGCGCTGCCGAAGCCGTTGCCGCTCTCAAGGCAGGCCTCGCCGCAGTCAACGTCGGCAAGAATGAAGAAGTCGCCCTCGACATCTACCTCGCCGCCAAGAAACAGGCCGCTCTTGCCGCCGACGTGAAAGCCCTCGAAACCAAGCTCGAAGCCGGCCCCGCCGGCGTCTGGATCCTTGCGGCCAAAGGCGGCAACGCCGAGCGTGGCGAGAAGGTCTTCAACAACCCTCCGTCGTCCTGCGAATGCCTGAAGTGCCACAAGGTCGGCAACAAAGGCGCCAGCGACGCCGGTCCCAACCTCAAGGGCTTCCTCAACCATATTGATGCCAAGGCCTCGATGGCTGAGTACGCCTTGCGCGGCACCGTCGCCACCACCGCCGACCTGGCGCCGAAGTTCGGCTTCGTCTCGCTGGTTCTCAAGGACGGTAGCAACGTCACCGGCGTCTTCCTCGCCGAAGATGCCAAGGGCCTCAAGCTCAAGGTCGGCGCCGACGACAAGACCTTCGATCTGACCTCGATCAAGACCCGCAGCAACATCTCGCCCATGCCGCCCCTCAAGGCCCTGGTCGACAGCGGCAGCATGAAGCCCGAAGATCTCCGCGACCTGACCCAGTACCTGGTCAAGATCGGCAGTGACAAATCCAAGGGCGGACACTGAGCAATTAAGAATTAAGAATTAAGAGCGCCGCTCCTTCGGGGGCGGCGCTTTATTCATCCTGGATGCCGAAGTCAGCAGAGTTTTGAGGGAGGCACCAAGATTAAAAAAATCTAAGCTTGCGGCCCGAGTGGAGCGCGCCGCGCCGCCTAGATTGTGCGATCATCGGAGAATCCTATAAATGCATCTGCTCGTCGTCGAAGATCAAGAGAGCGTCGCCTCTTTCATCATGCGAGGCCTCAGCGAAGAAGGCTACGCCGTGTCGCTGTGCAGCGATGGCGACGCCGGGCTGCGCCTCGCCAGCTCCACGAGCTTCGACCTGATCGTCATGGATCTACTCCTCCCCGGACTCTCCGGAATCGAGCTCACCCGGGCCTTGCGCGAGCGAAAAATCTCGACCCCGATCCTGATGCTCACCGCGATGTCGACCACCAGCGACAAGGTCAACGGCCTTGATGCCGGCGCCGACGATTATCTCACCAAGCCCTTTGCCTTCGACGAACTTCTCGCCCGCATCCGCGCCCTGCTCCGCCGCGGCAACGAAGCGGAAAAGGAATTATGCTGCCACGATCTGAAGATCACCCTGCTCAGCCGCAAGGTCACTCGCGGCGGCAAAGCGATCGAGCTGACGGCGCGCGAATACGCCCTGCTCGAATACCTGATGAGCAATCAGGGACGCGTCCTCACCCGCACCGTCATCATGGAAAAGGTCTGGGCGGCGCAGCAGCACATGGAGACCAACCTGGTCGACGTCTACATCCGCCATCTCCGCCGCAAGATCGATGAAGACTTCGACGACAAGCTGCTCGAGACCCGCCGCGGGTATGGTTATTCGATCCGGGCCCCGGCGAAATGACGGCGCAACACAGAGCCCTGAACCGAGTTGAAAGGTTGCAGGGCGAACTCATGAGCTGCCATCCCGACTCAGCCCAGCCGGATTCTATTGATCGCCTGTCCCTTCTTGCGTCTGTGCTTAATCCTTTCAGCCCTGGCTTTTGATGACGCCTTTCCATGACGGCCGGATGATCGGTGCCTTCCGGCGGCGACTCACCGGCTTTCTGCTTGCCACCATGGCCATCCTCGGCGCCGCCGTGGTTCTCATCTTCACCTCGATCAGCTACATCCGCGAACGCCAGCAGATCGCCGCTCTGCACCAATCGCTGGCCAGCGACTTCGCCAGCCACACCCGGGGAGTCAAGGATCTGGTGACCAGCGATGGACTGAAGCGCTTCACCGCCAATCTGATCGAGATCAGCCACAAAGACCAGCTGCTCGCCTTCGCCATCTATGACCGCGACGGCCACTGCCAACACCGCTACGCCGACAGCGGCAGCAATGAAAGCTTCTTGCCCGAACGACTGGAGGCATCCACGCCGGCGTGGCGCCGCCAATGGCTCAGTTTCCATCGCTTCCTCACCAGCAGTATCCATGACCAAGGACCGCTGCGACTCTTCATCACGGCCGACACCCGCAGCAACCTGATGGACGAAGTTCTGGAAACGCTCGCCCTAGCCATTCCTTTCGCCATCATCCTCGGCTTCGTCGTCGCCCGTTTCCTCATCCGCCAGTTCACCGAACCGCTGCAGGCCATCGCTGCCACCGCCGCCGAAATCGCCGCCGGCGATCTCAGCGCCCGCCTGCCGGAAAAACCCCTCGCCAGCCTCGCCGAATTGCGCCGCGCCCTCAACCACGCCTTTGCCGAGCTCGAGAACAATTTTCAGACCATCGAACGCTTCTCCGCCGATGCCGCCCATGAACTCAAAACCCCGCTCACCGCCCTCCGCGGTCAGCTCGAGCTGACGCTCCGCCGCGAGCGTCCGCCGGAAGAATATGAAGATGCCCTCGCCAGCGCTCTCGAGCAAGTAGTCGAGCTCAGCCGCATCGTCGAAACCCTGCTACTCCTGTCCCGTCCCGGCCAAGCCGCAGCGCCGCAGACCGCAGGCCTTTGCGATCTCCGCGAATTGCTCAGCGGCGCCCTCGAGCGGCTCAGTCCTTTCGCCGAAGAACTCGGGGTGGATTTACAGAGCTCCCTGAGCTCGCAAGAGGTCCGCGGCGACGCCGCCCAGCTCGATCGCTTGATCGGCAACCTCGTCCACAACGCGATCAAATTCAGCCGCCCCGGCGCCCGGGTCTTCCTCAGCTGCGGTCGCGATCAAAACCAAGTCTGGTTCTGCATCGAAGATCAGGGACCGGGAATTGCCGCCGAACATCAGGCGCACATCTTCGACCGCTTCTACCAAGTCGACCCCTCCCGCCAACAAGGCTCCGGCCTCGGTCTCGCCCTGGTGAAGTGGATCGCTGATCGCCACCACCTCGTCATCCAGCTCGATTCCACCCCCGGCAAAGGCAGCCGCTTCACCCTGCGCTTCCCGGCCTTGGCCGCCGACGGATAGCCAGGGAGGCGCAAGTCCTGCCGCCGCCCCTCTCCACTGTGTCTCGCTGGTGGTTAGGGAGCCGATTTTTCGGCGCCGAGGTGCCGTCGTCCGGGAACAAAGCTCCGAAGACAGGGTCGGAATAAGACGTTTTTTTGTCTCATCACCGCCTCACCGATTCAGGAGAATTTCCATGGAACTCAACCGCCGTCAATTCGTCGCCGCCGCCACTCTCGGAGGAATCATGAGCAGCTCTGTGAAAGCCGAAAACACGCCGCCGCCTGCTGCTGGCGCCGGCAAGCTCACTTTATCGGCTCAGCCGGGGCACCTCGGCAGCGGCGAGTGGATGAACAAATTCGCCCGGGCCCGCGAGCTCGGGCTCGACGCAGTGGAAGTCGGCGGTGGCGGACTGCCCGAGCACTACAAAGAAATCCGCGAAGCATCGAAGGCGAGCGGCCTGCCGGTGACCGCGGTCTGCGCCGGTTTCCAGGGCTGGGCGATTGCAGCGGACCCGAAGGTGCGCCAACAGTTCGAAGATTCGATGAAGCGCCTGCTCGAAGCCGCCGGCGAGATCGGCTCTGCCGGCGTCATCTACGTCCCCGCCTTCCACGGCCAGGCGGCGCTGCCCGATCTCGAGGCCCGCAAACATCTCACCGGCTTCACCCGCTGGGACCGCAAGGACGAAGGCAAATCTCTGCTGAACTCCCTCGGTGACTTCGCCAAGGAACACAAGACTCGCCTCCTGCTCGAGCCCCTGAACCGCGACGAAACCTATTTCGTCCGCACCGTAGCGGAAGGCGCCAGCATCTGTCGCGATGTCGACAACGAAGGCTGCGCCATGATGGCCGACCTCTGGCACATGACCTGGGAAGAGACCTCCGATTACGCCGCCATTCTCAGCGGCGCCCGCTGGATCCACCACGTTCACGTCGCCTCGCGCCGACAACGCGCCCTGCCGGGCACAGATGGCGACGCCGACAACTATAGCCAGGGGTTCAAGGCCCTGAAAGAAATCGGCTACACCGGTGCGGTCAGCCTCGAATGCCGCAGTGGCGACGAAGCGCAAACCAAGGCGGCCATCGCCCTGATCCGCAAGCAGTGGGCGGAAGCTTGAGGAATAGGCAGTTAGCGGTCAGCGGTCAGCCGTCAGCCGTCCACTCCCTCACTTGTTCCCACTAAAAAAACCTCGGGCCTTGCGGTCCGAGGTTTTTTGTCGCTACAAGCGGGTCATCAGCCGCCGGCGCGGCGCTTGTTGGCGCGGCCATCGACGGCGCGCTTGGCCGCCAATTTGGCCTTGATCGGGGCCGGGATGACGCCGTTAGCGCGGTACTTGTCCTGGACGTGGGTCCGCTCGCGGTACTCGATCACCACCGGCACGCCGGTGAGGCCGAAGGCCTTGCGCAGAGTCTTCTCGACAAAGCTCGAGTAGGCTGGTTGGCAATAGTCTTTCTTGTTGCAGAAGAGGATGAAGTGGGCGGGCGGGTTGGACGCCATGGTGCCGTAGTAGATCTTGAAGAAGCCCTTGCCGGTGGAGGGGGGCGGGTGACGCTGGCACATGTCCTGGAGGACTGAGTTGAGAATGCCGGTCGGCACTTTGACGTGCGACTGGTCACGCACCGACAGCGCTTCGGGGAGGATCTTCTTGAAGGAGAAGCCATCGACGGCGGAGCACATGATCACCGGCGCGTGCGACAGGAAGGGCATTTCGCGTTTCAGGTTTTCCATGAATTCATCGCGTTGTTCTTTCTTCGGCAGCAGGTCGCACTTGTTGGCGAGGATGATGCAAGGGCGGCCGGCGTCTTTGATCATCGCGGCGATTTTCTTCTCGTGCATCGAGACGCCGAGGGAGCAGTCGAGGGTGAGGAGAACAACGTCGGCGCGTTTGATCGCGGTATCGGTGCGCTCCATCGAGAACATCTCGACCAAATTATCGATGCGGGCGCGGCGTTTGACCCCGGCGGTATCGACGAGGAGGCCGCGGGATTCATTGCCCTGGGCATCTTCGAAGAGGAAGGGGACGTCGACGGCGTCACGGGTGGTACCGGCGATATTGGAGACGATGACGCGGTTTTCACCGAGCATGCGGTTGACGATGGAGGATTTGCCGACGTTGGGGCGTCCGGCGAGGGCGATGACCAGATCGGGAGCGGCGAGGCCGCCGACTTCGCCGTCGCGCGAATGGACGCGGCGGGCGATCTCTTCTTCGAGGTCGGCAAGGCCGGTCTTGTGCATGCAGGAGACCGGCAGGGTGACCTTGCCGCCGAGCTTGCTGAAGAGGCCGGCTTTGTCGGCGAGGTCCGGGTTGTCGCACTTGTTGGGGACGACCAGCATCGGCTTGCCGAGGGTGTGGAGGAAGTTGCTGACTTCGCGGTCCTGGTTGGTGATGCCTTCCATCACGTCGGTGACGAGGACCAGCAGGTCGGCGTCTTCGACCGCAGCGAGCAGCTGGGTACGGATCTGTTCATCCATGAAGTCAACGCCGGCTTTCTGTTTGGCGAGGACGGCGAGACCGCCGGTGTCGACCATCAGGACGGGTTTGCCGCCGAGGACGGCGGGGACGGCGACGCGGTCACGGGTGACGCCCGCTTCTTCGTGGACGATGGCGATACGCTTGCGCAGCAAGACGTTAAAGAGCGAGGACTTGCCGACGTTGGGGCGTCCGCAGACGACGACGACGGGCAGGGTATTGGGGGCGGCTTTCATGATTCGAGATCTCTCCTAGGTATCCGCGCAATCTACGGG
>JAYTMY010000060.1:0-3356 GCA_043748535.1 Lentisphaeraceae bacterium
TGCACAAGGCCACCGTGATCAACATCAAAGGCCCTTCCTATCGAATTCGCGACAAGGTCGCAGCAGCCAAAGGAGGCGATCAAGTGTCATAAACATCTCGCGCATCGCCCGCACCTGTGTCATAAACATGCTGGGAGATGGTCAATTCTAGATGAGACAAAACTGATCACTTTTTCGTGAGACTTGACACTGAGCCGACATCGGTGACGGCAGAGTCCGCCAATCCACCGGCGACGCCGTTGCCTTCGGCGTAGGTGTAGGCATTGAGCAGCGTGCCGGAGGGATCTTGGATCTTGCTCGGCTTGTCCGGTGGCGCTTCGTCAGCGGCAACCAATCGCCACTGGTATTTCTGCCGGAAGGCGGTGCCGTAGGTCTTGTTCTTGATGTTGTGGCGCTGGACGAAGCTCTGCTTCCAAGAGCCGGTGACGGCACCCAGGCGATCGCTATTCGCCGCCCAGATGACGCAATTGGCTGAGTTCGGATTGTGCGGAACCCGCAGCCCCTTCTGGTCGAATATCGGGTAAACCTCGTCCATCCGGGTCGCCACTTGATCGGGCGTCAACTTCTGTCCGGGGTTGTGGGCGACGATGTGAACATGAGTGCCCATGACATCGAGCCCGAGCAGCCAGATGCCGCTGCAGTAATAGCGATTACGGATCTCCAAAGCCAGTGCTTCACGAGCCTCGTCATCGAGGACGATGCCGGTGATAAAGTGGTTATACACATGGACGCTTCCCAAGCGGGCGGAAGCTTCCATCAGAGCGGCATCGGTGCTTTCGTGGTCCATGAGAGGAATTCCTTTGACAGCTTATTCAAAAGCTAAATTAAACTTGCATGAAATCAAGATAGAATCATGAATTCATTCGCTATTTTTGCAAAAAAACAAAGCCACCTCACGGCAGCTCTGTTTCTTCCTCGCATCAACTGGCGCACCATCCCCCGACCACGAAGCTGAGCTTGCGCTTGGCTCCGGGCTTGAGAAAAGGCACAGCCATAGCTCGTTGCCATTTGTTGTGGTGGGTCTCAATCAGCTCGGTGGCTGCTGCGCGATCTGAGCAGATCTTGGTTGCCTTGTCGATGCCCTCCGGCATGATGCCGATGTGGCCGGCGTAGGCGTCGTTGCCGTACTGGATGCGAAGCTCGTGCTGGACACGGCAGTGATGCGCCGCCAGCCGTGACTCAGGGCCTTCGTAGACGTAGGTGTTGAATTCAGCGCCCATGATGGGCCTCCTTGTTGTTGATGCTGTTAAAGATCAAGGGATCAAGGTGTGGACCCAGATCCTGGTAGGGACGGCGACATTCGGGATAATCCTCCTCGCACTCGCCGAAGAGCTGGCCGCTGCCACAGCCGCATTGCTCCACCGACCAGTGTTTAGCGCAGCTGTTGCAGTGGACCCATCCCGCAGTGACCTGCGGAACGGTGTCACCCGTGAGCTTTTCGAAGGTCTCGGCGGTCATCGACAGCGTGTATTCCCTCTCCTTGTCGAAGAGGGTGATGTCGCCGCACTTACACAGCCCGCAGATTCGGTAGATGGAAATGGCGATCATGTGGCACCTCCTGCCGAGAAGCCATGAGCCTTGAGCAGGCCCAGCAGCTCCTGGAAGACCGGAGTGGCGTCCTGCCAGATGGAGGTCAAACGGCGGATCTCGCGAATATGAGCTCGGCCCTGCTTCCGCTCCTCAGGAGGCAAGTCATGAAGAAAAGCCGTTGCCCGCTGGAGAAAGTCCTTCAGGTTTTCAGTCTTTGGCTCGAGAGATGGTGGTGGCCGTTCAGCCGCCCGGATCTTTCCTCGAAGCTCGATCATCCGCTTGGCGCGTTGGATCGAGGACTCGATGCCTTTGCCGGCGCTTTTGCGATGCCTTGCACTGCCGCAGCCGGGCCCCATCGGGAAGATGGCGAGTCGTGCGTTCTCGGCTCTTTCCCGGGCCTCCAGACGGGCCAATTCGGCCCGCCAGGATTCGAGTCTGCCCGCGCTCATGAGAAATGACCCCGTTCGCGCAGCGAGGCGAAGTGGCGTTGCCCCGTTGCTAGCGAGTGACCGACGATGAGATGATCCAGCAGCTCGATGCCCATCACCTTGCCCGCTTCGTTGAGGGCTTCTGTCACCTTGAGATCCTGTGGCGATGGACTGACATCACCGGAGGGGTGGTTGTGGGCGATGAAGATCCGCGACGCCCCGGCAAGGATGGCGAAGCGAAAGATCTCTCTCGGATGCACCGTGGAGCGATCCACGGTGCCGCGCGACACTTCGGTGTAGGCGATCAGCACGTTGCGGGTGTCGAGGCAGAGCAGGTAAAAGCGCTCCTCCGGCGCTTCGGCGAGATCGAGTCCGTAGAGGAACTGAGCGACAACAGCAGGGTCACACATCAGCTTGGGCAATTGAGCTTGCGGCTCAGGGAACCGGCGCAGTTCCAAGCGGTAAGCCATGCAGGCATCGTTGGCAGGCAGCATCCGCCGCATGGGGCGAAGCAAGGGGGGAAAGAGAATCTGGGTGTTCATGTTGATGGATTCCTTCAGGCAGCGTTGAGAGGTTGAGAGCGCGGCTTCAGGCGGAAGCCGCTGCGGAGGAAGGCCGCGAGGTCATCGTCGTCGAGTTCGATCTCGACCGGCGACAGCTCGCAGAGTTCTTCCAGGGATTCGTGCAGAGCCCGCTTGAGACGGGCTCCGCGCATCAGGTCGCGGCGATGCAAAACTCGGTGCAGTCGCTCCAACGGATCGACCGGATCACGGTGGAGGCGAAGCTGACGGGTGAGCGGTCCCTTGAGGAAGGCGACAAGGCCCATCCGCAGGGTCATGCTGCCGTGGACGGCGGGAATGGTGAGGATCATGGGCGTTCTCCGTTGGGGGATAGGGGGGGAAGTGAAAAGCCCTCCCGGTGAAGGGAGGGCTGAGGGTGGAACGAGGAAGGATTTGGGGCTTCACTCAACGGCTTCTTCAAGCTGCTCAATGGCTCCATCAAGCTGCGATACAGCTTCGCTCAAGGCATCGGCTGAAGCCTGAGCTTTCTCGCCGCGTTCGCTGCTTTGCAAGCCCTCGGGCATGGCGTCGTAAGCTTCCTGTTCTTCTTCTTGGATCGTCTCCAGCTCGCTCTTGAGACCCGCGAGGGATTCTTTGATGGTGTCGATGCGCTCACGGCGTTGCTTGTTCATGGTAGGGCTCCTGGTGCTGGTGGTTGGGGACTTTTGGGGCTTCGATAGACCTGAATTTTCAGGCGGCGATGACTTCGACTTGGAAGACCTGATCCCCGTAGTAGGAGAGGAAGTTCTTCTGCCAGATGCCGAACATCTCGGCACCGACATGGAGAGGCAGATTGGTGCCGTACCAAAGCTGCTCGTACTCGTTGCAGCGGAAGTCC
>JAYTMY010000061.1:0-19326 GCA_043748535.1 Lentisphaeraceae bacterium
TGTCGCCGATGCGGCTTAACCCTGGGCTAAAATCTGAAACCCCTTTGGGGTCGAGCTGCAGTTGAGCTCAATCAAGTTCGACAGCGGTTTTTAGGTTGATCTGGCCGGGCGGCCGCGGCGGTTTTCCGCGACTTAGTCGAGCAGCTTTACAGCGCCGAGTCGTCGCAGCGACGCCGGGCGGTGTTTAACGATCAACTGCACCCTTGGTGGCGTCGGGAAGCGCCTTTGGCTAGCTCGGCGATAGCGTCTCGCACTAGGTACTGCCGTAGCGTCAAGCTGATGAGAAAAAAATGGCCGCAAAATCCTACCCCGACGCAATGACGATTGGCAGCCCAAGCGATGCAGATCGCGGGGTTCGGATTATGCGGGGCTCGCTGTCCCGGTTGAAAGATTGAAACGCAAGCGCATGAACAACAGCAACAAGAGACGATTCTAAGAGCAAAGTTTAGGGCGGCGAAGATGACTGCCGAAGCTTTTCTTCTTAGTCGTTAGTTGTTGCTGTTGCAGCTAATCCTTGCAACCTTGCAACCTTTGAACTGCGGTTTTTAGGCTTTAAGGGTCTTAGGGGAAGATGCCGCGAGCGGCATAGACACGATCGATCTGCTTGAGGGCTTTCCAGAAGCAGGCGCTGCGCATATCGATCTTGTTGGCAGCGGCGATACTGGCGACTTCACGATGGGCCTTGGTGATGGTTTTACGCAGGCTGTGGGCAACGCGTTCTTCATCCCAGGCTTCGCCGGTTTTGTTCTGCAGCCACTCGAAGTATGAAACGATGACGCCGCCGGAGTTGCACAAGACGTCCGGAATGATTTCGATGCCGCGTTTTTCGAGCACCGCATCTGCTTCCGGAGTGGTCGGGCCGTTGGCGCCTTCGGCAATGAGGCGGCACTTCAAGGCCGCGGCTTCGACTGCGCCGATCTGGTTTTCCAGAGCTGCAGGGATCATGATATCGCAGGGAACACTCCAGAAAGAGCTGCGGTCCGAGAGAGGACGATTGCCAAAGCCTTCGAGGGTACGATGCTCGCGGACATAGCGGCGCAGAGCTTCGACATCAATGCCGTTGGGGTCGATGATGGTGCCAGCTGCGTCATTGACGGCGACGAGGCGGGCGCCGTTGCGAGCCATGGCGACCGCAGCCCAGGAGCCGACGTTGCCGAAGCCCTGAATGGCGTAGCTCATGCCCGACAGGCTGATCCCTTTGACATGAGCCCATTCCTCGATACACATGACGGCGCCGGTACCGGTGGCGGCTTCGCGACCGACGGTGCCGCCGGCATCAACGCTCTTGCCAGTGACCACGCCTTTAAGATTATGGCGCTCGCCGGCGCTGGCGGTATTGACATAGGTATCCATCATCCAGTCCATGGTCTGGGCATTGGTACCGACGTCGGGAGCAGGAATATCGTGGAAGGGCCCGATGTTGGCACCGAGGGCATGGACGAAGCGGCGAGTAATGCGCTCCATCTCCGCGCTCGACACGGATTTCGGATTGAACTTGATGCCACCCTTGGCACCACCAAGCGGAAGTCCGGCAAGCGCGCACTTGATCGTCATCAACATCGCCAAAGCTTTCACTTCGTCGAGGTTAACTTCTTCATGGAAGCGGAAGCCACCCTTATAAGGACCGAGGACGTTGTTGTGCTGGACGCGGTAGCCTTTGAAAAGGCGATAAGTGCCGTCATCCATCTTGACCGGGAAGTTGACGATGATTTCGTTCTTCGGTTGCGACAGGATGGTCCGGACGCGGGGTTCCAGATTGATCCTGTCCGCGACTTCATTGAACTTGCGGATGACATTTTCGAAGAGTGGGTCGGCCATGGCGTTCTCCTTTCGGTTATGCGGTGGTATGTTCAGTCCCCTAGACAACAAGAAGGCCAAGTGTCATAAATGCAAGATAAGCACACTAAAAAAATCTTTCGTCCGGTGATCGCCCTCAGCCTTGGCGATCCCGCAGGTATCGGGCCGGAATTATGCATCCGGGCCAGTCAATCTCCAAGTCTCCTGCGTCGACTGCAGCCGGTTTTGATTGGTCCTGCAGAAGTCCTGGCGGCCGCCGCAAAACTTTGGGCTCCTAAATCCGAATTCCTGACCTGGACGGGAGTTCCAGACCCATCTTCCTCCCGCGTCATCCGCTATGTCAGCTGCGGCACCTTGCCGAACTGGCCCCGCGGCCGTGCCGATGCCACATGCGGTCGCGTCGGATACGATGCTGTGGTGCGAGCTTGCCAGGGCGTTCTCGCGGGAGAATTCGACGCGATGACGACGGCGCCGTTATCGAAAGAAGCGGTCAACCTCGCCGGTATTTCATTTTGCGGCCACACCGAGCTCGTCGCCGAGCTCAGTGGCAGCGATGATTTTGTCATGATGCAGTCCTCTCGTCGCCACAAACTCCATGTCAGTTTCGCCACCTGCCACATGTCCTTGGCGCGAGCCGCGGCGACCCTCAATTCGGAACAGATCAAGCGCGCGGCGACGCTCTTGCATCAAGCCTTAAAAGCCGGCGGTATCGCCGCGCCCAAGTTGGCGGCCTGCGGCCTCAACCCGCACGCTGGCGAAGGCGGTTATCTGGGCCGCGAAGAAATTGATCTCGTCATTCCCGCCTTGGACGAGTTGCGCCGCGAGGGTATCGACATCGAGGGCCCCTTCCCGGCCGACACGCTATTTGTCCCCCGTTTGCGAGCGCGATTCGACGGTCTCGTGGCGATGTATCACGATCAAGGTCACATCCCTTTCAAAATGCTGGCCTTCGACTGCGGCGTCAACTGCACGCTCGGGCTGCCGATCATCCGCACCAGCCCCGATCACGGTACCGCCTACGATATCGCGTGGCAGGGACGAGCCGGCACCGGCAGCTTTTTCGCCGCCTTGAAAATGGCGGCAGATCTATCCCAGCAAAAACGCGAGCGGAACACAAGTCGCCAGTGATATTTCTCGAACTTGCCTAGATGCGGAAAATTGGCTTGTGGCGTAGATTGTACCACACAGCTGGGAGTGACTCAAGATGAGCGACGACTCGTCCAAGACCATCATCACGCAAGCAGAGACCGTGCGTCTCGGTTTGACTTCTTTATCGCCTCAGGCTGGCTTCAACAAAGTCTTGAAGCCCTCGTTTTTCGTTTTCGAGAAAGGCCAGGTCAGGCGGGTGGAAATCAAAGCAGAGCAACCCATCTACACCATTGGCCGCGACCCTGAAGCCGACATCCGGATCAGTGACGGTTCGGTCGCTCCAATCCAAGTCGCCTGCGTCAAATTCGGCAAACGCTGGTTTTTCATGGACTGCGGCTCCAGCGACCTGACCCTGATGGATGGCATCACCCGTCGCCAGGTCGATTTCCGCAGTGAATCCCGGATGATCCTGCGTGTCGGCACCGCCTGGGTGATCTTCTGCGGCCTCGATTGCGACACCTATACCGACACCGACTCCTGCGCCTTGAAGCGCAGCCTGCTGGAAGTCCAAGGCAACGACCTGCCCGATCTCGCCTGTGTCCGCCTGACCTGCAATGGCAAAGAACAGGGCTCTTCCGCCGCGCCGATCCTCGTCGGCACCCATGAATCCTGTGATTTCCATCTGACCGACAGCGGTCTCAGCCCCTTTCACTTCATCATCTACTGGAACCAGAAAGGGCTGTTTCTCGAGGATCTCACGCTTGGCTCGCCCGGCATCCAGATCAACGGTCGCCGCCTCATCGGTTCACATCTTTTTCACGACGGGGCCCAGATCGAAGCCGGCGGCCAGAAATTCACCGTTGAGATTCTTGGCTCCATTCTCGAGCAGGCGGATTCCCTGAGTTCCCGCTACTCGCGTCAGCCCCACCTGACCCTGACCAACACCAGTGGCTTGATGCCCAGTATCGTCTTGATGCCAAACCGGGAACCCCTCAGTGTCGGCCGGCAGAGTGACTGCCGCATCTGTATCCCCGATGCCAGCATTTCCCGAATCCACGCCTATCTGACGGTGAAGGAGAAGCAGATTCTCATTCAAGACAACCAGTCATCCAACAAGACCTGGGTCAATCTCAATCCCATCGAGCGCAGTGTCTTGCGCGCCGGTGATTTGATCGAATTCGGCTCCATCCCCTTCCTCCTTCACTACGAAGTCCGTCGCTGAACCCCTTAGTAATCCCCTCGGAGCCGCCATGAACGCATCTGAAGAAGATCCCGGCCTGATCAGGGAGAAGCTCTCCCTGCTCGGCCGGATGGCGTTAGAAAAACATGTCCGGGCCTTGGATGGCAGCGACATGAAAACCAAGATCGAGGCGCTCGAAATTCTCGGTGCCTTGCGCGAGGAAAGCGCCATCCCCGGCATCCGACGCTGTTTCAAATCCGCCGATCCGTCGATCCGCATCAAAGCGGCCTCTGCGGCCATCGCGATGCATGACATCCGTCTGGCTCCGGAGGTCATCGCCGGGCTATCCGACCCGGTGGTGGCAGTGCGGATGGAATCCTTGGCGGCGGCTACCCGTCTCCGCCTCAATGAAGCGGCTCCGGATCTCCGCCGACTCGCCTTGGATCCGGCGTGGTACATCCGGGAGCGCACCTTGGTCGCCGCCTGCCTGATTGATCAGCACCTCGCTCAGGATCTCGCCCGCTTGATGCTTTCCGATCCCCATGAAGCGGTGCGCATCGCCGCTCGCAACATCCTGCGACAATCGACATAAGTAACCGAGAAGAATTTCAGCCGCAGGATGCTAGTTTAGGCGCAGCCACAAGGAGGCGTTTGTGGATCGTCAGGAAGCCAGCCGACAAATCCGAGAATTGATGTCTTCGCGAATCAGTGATTCATGGAGAATTCACCCGCGCCTGCAATTCATCGCCCCCTCCACCCCTTTGCTTCGCCAATCCGTCGGCGATATCATTACCCAAGTCGAGTGCCCTGCCTTAATCCTGGTTCCGGATGACATCCGCCTGCAGGAATGGTTGCGCGATCTGCAAGGTGCCTGCGCCCCCTTTCAGCCCAACGCCGAGCATCAGCAAATCTGTGTCCTTCGTTACGGCGATCTGATCAACGTCTATTATTCCACTCAAGCGCAACGCCAGGAAGCCGCCAATCTGCGAGCTGCTGAAATCGCCTTGGTTTCCCGCGACGGAGCCGGCGTCGGTAACCTCGGCGACTTGGATGCGATCAGCGCGGCCGCGCAAAGCCTGATGACCGAGCCGATCCAGGGATTGGACAACTATCTCCGTAGTCTCGAAGCCCATTTCCAGCCCGACAACGGCGCCGCCAGTTTCGGCCCCGAATGGTACTCGCCGCTTTTCAGCAGTTGCCTCCACAAACTCCGCAAAAACGGCACCGGCATTGTCATCGCCGATGGCTGGCATCGCGCCGGCCTTCTTTGGGGACAAATTCTGGAAGTCATTCTCGCTGAGCTCGGCTCCCCCTTTGTCCTCGCCCTTACTGGCCACCGCGGCGACGCCCAAAGCGACCGTCGCCTTTGGGATCAGCGCCAGCGGCTTTTCCCCGGCCAGCCTCTGGAGATGAAGACGCCCGCCCTGGTCAGCGCCGGCGCTCTCCGGCCTTGGCGCGAGCTCGCCTGGCTGTGCGAACCGGATCCCGACGAAGTCATGGTGATGAAAGGCGCTCTCGCCGAATGGCACGACGCCCTGTTGATTCTCAATGGCGCCGTGGTCTCCATCAGCCTCGATAAATTCGCCAGCAATGAACTCAGCAATATTGAGCACGACATCCCGGGCAACTGGGGACGGCGGCGGGCTTTCACCGAATCGCTGCTGCAGTTCTATCGCAGCCAGAGAGAAAGCATTCCCAAGACCTTCGACTTCCTCCTCGAAAAAATCCCGGACAACGGCATCGAGGGCGGCTTCGTCTTCATCCGTGACTACATCTTCCGCCAGCTGCTCTGCAGCGGCCGTGAATCCGATCATCAAGCCGCCCGCGAAGCCGTGATCAAACTCGCTGCCATCGGCTGCATTCTCACGGAAAATGGCGTCACCAAAGGCGCCTCGCCGGTACCCAACTTGCTCGACCGTTCGCGCAGCCGGGAAAGAGCCGTCTGCCAGATTCTCGAAAAAGACTGGAGCCATCTCGGCAGCTCCTTCTGCGCTCTGGTGGTCTGCGACTCCGCCGCCGGCTCCGCCAACGCGGAGCTCTACCCGCAAGTCGCCGCCGAATCTTTCGCCTCTTGCAGCCTGCGCAGCGTCTTCTCCTCTTTGCGAGGCCACCCCATCGCCCTGCAGCTCAACCCGATCGCTTTGCTCGGTTTGTCGCTCTACTGCGATAACCGTTTCCTCAATCTGCTCGCCACGGAACTGACCACCGAACTCGCGCCTTGGGTGAACTCGGTCAACCTCGGCATCCACGAGCAGGATGGCTGGGCCCGCCTTACCCTCAGCGGTCCCGGCGCCGGCAACGACGTCCTGCGCCACTGCATCCGGAAAATCCTCCTCCACCGCGTCTCTTCCTGCCTCATCGGCACCCGGGAACTCCTCGGCGCCTCCTGGGACCCGCTGGCGGTCAACACTGTCATCAACCTCTGCTCCGGCGACGGCCATCTTTTCTGGCACCGACTGCAGATGCGCGCCGCGGATCCCCGCAGCGGCCTGCCCACCCCCTTGGCCAACCTCTGGGACGTGGTCTGCTCCACTCCGGATGTTGCGCAAGGTATGGAGCCGTATTTCCGACTCAACCGCCGCAAAATGGAAGCCTTCCACCTCGCCGAAGACGGCATGTTTGAGGAAGGTATCACCCACCTCTGCAGCAACTTGAAAGCGGATGCCGCTCCTGATCTAGCCACCGCTCAAGATGTCAACAATCTCTCCGCCTGGAGCTCGTCACAGCGCCACGAAGGGGCCGCGGCATGGATGGCCTTGGGCATCCAAGACCCCAAGCTCAGCCGGCTAGTCGAGATCTCCTTCGCCCCTGAATTGGAAAGCTCGTTCCGACATGAACTGCCCCGGCCCGCCGGAAGCCCCCCCAATGCCCCGGTCCATGCCGCCAACATGACGCAATTCATCGGCACAGTCGTCCAAACCCTTGCCGCAGCCTTGTGCGACAACGGCCGCATTCCTTGGCGAAATGACCTGGTGAAAACGCGCATCTTGCCACGGCGCCACGGCAGCATCCGCCTCTTCATCTCCTGCGATGACCGCGAATTCCGCCGCGAGCTGATCACCGCTTGCGAAGAAATCTTCGCCACCCCAGGAAGTCAAAATTACCTGCTCGCCGGCGACTACCGCAATCCCGCCGGACGCAAGATCCTCATGACCGTCCCCAAAGCCTTTGCCGCGAAAGAGCTCATCGGCCGCCTCGGCGTCCGCTGGCAGCAATTCATTGGCCCTTGCCAATTCCTTGGCCTGCGCACCACCGAAGTCCGCCGCCAGCTCCAGACGGAAGCCGCACAAGAAACGCCGCTGATCTTCGGCTCCCGCCTCTGCCAAGTCTGGATCGCCAGTACCTGACTTCTCACTCCTGACCTCTGACGCCCAATTCTTAATTTTTAATTCTTAACTCTTAATTCCTCCCATGCTCATCCACGCCAAGGATCTCCTCCATTTCAGTGAGTGCCGCCACAGTGCTTGGCTGCGTTCGCGTGGCTGTCCGGATCAGCCGTTACCCCCCTCCCCGCGCTCACTCCGCCTGCGCGCTGCCGGCCTTCGGTTTGAGACGGAAATCATCAAGGAACTGCCCGAAGGCAGTATTTTGATCGACACCGATCTCCCCGAAGACGAACAGCGGCGCCAGACCCACGCCGCCCTCGAAGCCGGAGCTCCGGCGATCCACCAGGCCCGCCTGCTCTCCGGTGACCTCGCGGGCCAAGCCGATTTCATCATCCGTCAGCCCGATGGCTCCTGGCAGATCACCGAAGCCAAACTCGCCGCTGAACCGCGCCCCGAACACCTTCTGCAAATCCAACACTACGCCTTGCTACTACAAGAACTCACCGGGCAGCCGCCGTCGCGACTCAGCCTGCGCCACGGCCTCGGCGATCGCGAAAAAGATTACCCGAGCGATGTCGCCCACAGCTATCACGGCGAGATCCTTGAGCAAATGCGGAGCTTCCTGCAAGCACCGCCCGAATCAGAGCCGCATTGGACGCCTTTTTGCCGCTCTTGCCGCTACGCTGAGCGCTGTCGCGATGAACGCCGCGACTCTGGCCATTTGTCGCAATTGAGCGGCCTCACCCGCGCCACGGCCACCACTCTGGCGGCTGGCGGGGTGAAGAATCTCCAGCAGCTTGTCGATGCTGACCCTGCAAGTCTCCGCGAGGTCGCCGATCATGCCATCCTGCTTTCGTGGCGGCTCCAAGCCAAGGCGCTGATCGAAAAGCGCCCGCAACCACGCCCCGGCCGCCATTTATCCTTGCCGGAAGAGACGGCCCCGGTGATCTATCTGCACCTGCCCGCCGCCTCCGGCCGCCTCGGCCTTGCCGGCGTCGCCCTCTTACTCAACAGCGCTCGTTGCGAGGTCATTGCCTGCCCCGATCGCGCCAGTGAAAAACCAGCACTTGAGCGGCTCTTTGTCTTCCTTTTTCGACAACTTCAGCGGCAGCCGCAAATGCGCCTCATCCTCGCCTCTCCCGCCGAACGTCGACTCCTGCACGAGTTATCCTCACGGCATGATCTGATGATGGATGAGATTGATGCCCTGCTCGACCAAGAAGGGCAATTGCTCGCCTTGTCAGAGTCCCTAAAACGCAGTGTCGCCTTGCCCCTGCCCGCCGGCAGCCTGGCCGACACCTTCGCCTTCCTCAGTCCCGATAGCTCCCACGCCTGGGGCGACGCCAGTGCCGAGCACGAGCTCTGGCTCGCTGGCGATCCGGAAGCGAGCGAAGCCAGCGTTTGTCAGGCGCTGGCTTCGGATGTCGGACTTTTGCGGCAAGCGCACTTGGGCGCCTTGCGGCTGTTCGCGAACTAAGTCATTCGCCCGCCGATTTCCGTCGTTCCCGCACGGATGAGCCCAATGACAAGGCGATCAGGACGGCGCCGGTGAGGCCGGTGATCCATTCGGGGATGTGGCAAGAGGGGTGAGCGCCGATCAGCATCATCGCCGCCAAGGCACCGATGGCCCAGTGAGCGCCGTGCTCGAGGAAGCAAAATTCGTCCAAAGTGCCTTTTTCGACCAGATAAATCGTCATCGAACGGACAAACATCGCGCCGATGGCGAGACCGATCATGATAATCAGGACGTTCTTGCTGAGGGCGAAGGCGCCGACGACGCCGTCGAGCGAGAAGGAGGCATCGAGCACTTCGAGGTAGCAGAAGGCTGCGAAGCCGGCCTTGCCGGCACCGGTGACGGCCTTGCCCGCTCCGGCTGCGCCGCTGTCGGAGGTCAGGGCCTTGACGCCGTCCAGCAAGAGATACAAGATGATGCCGATGATACCGGCGATCAGAGCCGAGATCTGCTGGTCTTTTTCGGGGAGGGCCCAGGTCAAAAGCAGCAACGTGATCAGGGCGACGATGGTGGCGGCGGTGTCGATCTTACCGACCTTGCCGAGGCGACGCTCAAGGAAGCTAATCCAGTGGATTTCGCGTTCGTGGTCGAAGATGAAGTTAAGGAAGACAAGGAGGAGGAAGATGCCGCCGAAGGCGGCGATGCTGATGTGGCACTCGTGCAGTTTCGCTGCATAAGTGGCCGGGTCGTTCAAGGCCATCTGGGTGGTCTCCCAATACCCGGTGCCTGATGCAAGGGCGACAATGCCGATGGGAAGCAACAGACGCATGCCAAACACCGCGATGATCATGCCGACGGTAAGGAACATCTTGCGCCAGAAGGCATTCATGTCCTTCAAGACCTTGGCGTTGACGACGGCGTTATCGAAGGACAGGCTGATCTCCATCACCGCCAGGACGCCGCAGATGAAGAGGGCGCTGAAGGCGGCGGTGAAGACAAAGCCGGATTCGCTGCGACCGCCAAAGAAGAAGGCGATGGCGAGGCCGATGACGGTGACGAGGATGGAGCCCCAGAAGTGACGCATGAGAGTTTCTCGGATTACAGGTTTTAGGATTTAAGGAATAGGACCTATAGAGTCTATAGGTCCTATTCCGAAGAAGGGTGATTTCGTCGTCGCCGAGGCTTACTCTGAAGTCGAGGCGCGGAGGATTTCGACGAAGGCTTCCTGCGGGATGTTGACGCGGCCGACCATTTTCATCCGCTTCTTACCCTCTTTCTGCTTGTCGAGCAGTTTACGTTTGCGCGAGATGTCGCCGCCGTAGCACTTGGCAGTCACGTCTTTGCGCATGGCGCGAACGGTTTCACGGGCGACGATGGCACCGCCGACAGCGGCCTGGATGGCGATGACGAACTGCTCGGGCGGGATGACGTCCTTGAGCTTTTCGGCAAGCTTGCGGCCACGGATCGGGGCGTTGTCGCGGTGCACGATGGAAGCGAAGGCGTCGACCGGCTCGCCGTTGATCAGCATCTCAAGCTTGACCATGGGGCCGGCCTGATAGCCTTTCGGGGTGTAGTTCATCGAGCCATAGCCGCGGGTGATGGACTTAAGGCGGTCGTTGAAGTCGATGACGATCTCGTGCAGGGGGATGGTGCAGGTGAGCATGACGTGGCGGTCGTCGACGGCGTGAGTGTTTTCACAGAAGCCGCGTTTTTCCATCACCAAGCCCATCACCGCGCCCATGTATTCCGAGGGGAACATGACATGAGCTTCGATGATCGGTTCTTCGGTGCGTTCGATGTGAGTCGGGTCGGGCAGGTTGACGGGGTTGTCACAGAGGATCATGTCGCCGTTTTTCAGGTAGACGTGATAGATAACGGAGGGGTAGGTGGCGATGATGTCCATGTTGAACTCGCGGCGCAGGCGTTCCTGGACGATCTCCATGTGCAGGAGGCCGAGGAAGCCGCAACGGAAGCCGAAGCCGAGGGCCAGTGAGGACTCCTGCTGGTAGACGAAGGCCGGGTCGTTCAGGTTGAGCTTGCCCATGGCGTGCTTGAGCGATTCGTAGTCATCAGCGTCAATCGGGTAGATGCCGGAGTAAACCATCGGCAAGACTTCGGCAAAACCGGGAATACACTCGGTGGCCGGGTTGAGCTTGCCGGTGATGGTGTCGCCGATCTTCGATTCCGAGGTCTCTTTGATATTGGCAATCAGGTAACCGACGGAGCCGGGGCCGAGATCGGCGCATTTTTTCATCTTCGGTTGAAAGACGCCGACTTCCTTGACTTCATAATCCTTGCCGGAGGACATCATGCGGATGTAGTCGCCGGCTTTGACGTTGCCCGAACGGACGCGCATGTAGGAGACGACGCCGCGATAGTTGTCGTAGATCGAGTCGATGACCAGAGCTTTCAGCTTGTTGTCTTCGAAAATCTCATCGACCGGAGGGGGAATGCGGTTGACGATCGCGTCGAGAACCTTGTCGATACCGAATCCTGATTTGGCGGAGATCAAGACTGCATCTTCGCGGGGGATTTGGAGAATTTCTTCAAGCTGTTCGTAGCACATCTCAAGGTTGGTGGCGGGCAGGTCGATCTTATTGAAGACCGGGATGACATGCAGGCCCTGCTTCAGCGCCAAGCCGACGTTGGCGATGGTCTGGGCTTGGACCCCTTGCGAGGCATCAATGATCAGCAGCGCGCCTTCGCAAGCGGCGAGCGAGCGGGCAACTTCATAAGCGAAGTCGACGTGCCCGGGAGTGTCGATCAAGTTGAGCTCGTACTCGATGCCATCGGTGTGCTTATAGCGCATGCAGACCGGGTGAGCTTTGATGGTGATGCCACGCTCTTTTTCAAGATCCATGGCATCGAGCACCTGTTCTTGGCCGGCCATTTCGCGGTCGCTCATGGTTTTGGTCGATTGCAGCAGGCGGTCGGCAAGGGTGGATTTGCCGTGGTCGATGTGAGCGATGATGGAGAAGTTGCGGATCAGGGACTTGGGCGTCATGGAGGGCCTTATTTGGCTGCGGTCTTGCCGGGAACGGCGGTTTTGGAAGTCGGGGTGGGCACTGCGGCGGGCGCTACAGGAAGCGCGGGCGGGCGCTCATTGCGGCCGGGAACATGGCCGCCGCAGCGGCGTTGCACTTGGCCAGCTGCGTCGGTGAACTGCAGCATGTTGTCGCACAAACCGTGCTCGACGATGGGATCATCATGGAAACTGCGGTAGGCTTCAAAAGAGATGAAACGGGCTTTCTCTCCGGCGGGGAGGAGATCGAAGATTTCAGGCATCAGGCGCTGGTGACCTTTCTCATCCATGTTGCTGATGCTGATCAGCAAGGGGACGGGTTTATGAGGCGCTTCAGCAGGGGAATTATGGCAGATCACCGGCGCCGAGCAGGCAGCGGTGAGAACCAAGAGAAGAGCTGGCAAGAGACGCATAGTGACCTCCGTAAATGCGGAAAGTGCAACATTAGTCGGCAGGGGGGGTGATACAAGTGCTGAGCGATGCTTTCACTCCCCGCAAGCGCAAGAAAGTCACGGGGTGATGAGTTGCTCGACTTCCACCCGCTCGACTTTGCCCAACTTCTCCAAAGCCCCTGCTTTCAAGGCGGTGGCATCGGCAATCAGGGTCGAGATCACCGGACGATTCTGCCAAACTGCCAGAAAGGCATCAAGATCCGCTTGACTGCATTTTGTCAGGGATTGAAACACTTGGGCGGCATCAAAAACTTTCGTCCCCATTTTTTCCCGACGGAACTTCTGCTCCGGTAAATCGCGGAAAGTCTGATTGTTCTGGGCCAGGATGCGGCGGGCCGACAGCCGGGCCTGCTCGATCGCGGCGGCCTCAAACACCGGCTGCCGGATCAGCTTCAGGCCCTCGGTCACCGCTTGGTCAAATTTCGCCGGATCACACGACAGGCTAAAGCCGAAGTGGTCGCGACCTTCGGGCACCGCACTGCGCTCCCATGATCCCTTGACGCTGTAAGCGAGGCCGCGGCGTTCCCGCAGTTCCTGGAAAAAGAGCGAGCCGAGGCCGCCATCGACCAATTGGTTGTAGACTTCGACCGCTCCCTGTTGCTTCGCGGTGGCGCCGTCATCCCAGATTTCAGTGCCGAGGAAAGCCTGCACCGTCGGGCGGTCAAACAGGTAAACCTTGGATTCGGTGTTGAGCTTCCACTCCAATGGCGCCAGATCTGGAGCGGGCTGGCGGTCCCAGGGCAGGTTGTTAGCGCAGAAATCCAGCATCGTGCGGAGACTTTGACGGCCCGAATAGAAGACTCGCACTTCACTGCGCTGCAGACGGCTAAGCGCTTCCTTGATCTTGATATGGGGCGCCTCCAGCGCCTTGTCGAGCGGGATGCGGGTGAGAAAGGGCGACTGCTTGCCATACCGGGAATAGGCGATCAGAGCGGCGTGGATGAACTCCGGGCTATCCGACTCGGCCGAGCGCTGCTCGCGGAAGGATTGACGAGCCTTGGGCAGCGCCGCTTCCAGATCGGCAGCGTAGAATTGACGGGAGAAAAGTTCAAGAGTCTGTTTGAAGAGGCGATCCTCGCCACGGATGCTGATCAAGGTCTCGTCGGGGCGGACATTAATATCCCACGAGGCCCCGAGACGATGATAACTGAGCCCAAGTTCGACCGGATCCAACCCATCATGGGCCGCGCGTTGCAGAGTCAGGGCCGCGAGCGGCAGAAGCGGCTCGGCCCGGCTGCCGACGGGATAACGCAGCTGCAGATGAAAGACGCCGTTGACCGGATTTTCCATCCGGTAAACCGTAATACCCGGAGCGGGCGAGAACTTCTCCACTGCCTCGCAAGGATCGGCGGCAACCCGCTGCGCTTCTGGGGATTGCCGTGACATCAATTCATGGTAGAAAGTCGATTGACGGCTGGCGTCAAAGGCAGCTGCTTCCGGCAAGGGGAAATTGACTTTTTCGGTCTGACGTTCGCCGTTGCGACGGAAAACCACGGCGCGCCCGGCCCCGAGCCACTGCTTCGCCACCCGGACAACATCGGCCTTGGTGACTTTTTTCAGCCGATCGGACTGGCTTTTCAGCTGGCGCAAATCACCGCTGGTGACCATACATTCGACAATTCTGGAGACTCGTGCGACATCGCTTTCCAGCTCGACTTCCAATTGTTGATTGAGCTCGGCCGAAGCGGCCTCGACCAGCCATTCCTCGAAATCTCCCTGGCGAAGGCGCTCAAGCTGAACATCGACATGAGCCAATGCCTGCTCGGGCGTCTGCCCTTCCGCCGGCTCGGCGACAATTTCCTGCCAGCCACAATCGCGCAAAAATTGCGGCTGCGTCATCACCGAGCGGAGATCGCCCTTGTGCACCGGGCCGAGATCGAGAAGGCCGGCGCGCTGATTGGAAAGAATGACATCGGCAATCTCCAGTGCGGCGGCATCCGGGTGATCAACCCCAACCGTCGGCCAGGCGATGGCGAGGGATTCCGAGCCGGGGTAATTGAGGCTGACGCGGCGCTCTTCAGTCAAAGGCTTGACTGGGAATTTCGGGCTTTCGGGGCGCGGTTTTGCCGAAATTTTGCCAAGGGTGCGGCCAATGATGTCGACCGCTTCTTCGGCTCGGATATCACCGGAGAGAACGATGACCATATTGGCCGGCACATACCAGTGGTGAAGAAATTCATAAAGACGCTGCTGCGAAGGTCTTTCGAGATCCTTGCTGGAGCCGAGAATGGGTTGAGCCAGGGGGTGGCCGGGGAAGGCGGTCTCGAGAAGTTTTTCGTTCAGAAGGTCATCGCGATCATCAAGTGAGGCATTTTTCTCTTCGCAGATGGCGGCCAGCTCGGGCAGGAAAAGTCGCATTTTCGGATTGCGGAAACGCTCAGCTTCGATCTCTGCCCAGCGACTGAAAGAAGCGCTCGGCACGGCGGACTGATAGACGGTGCGATCCCAGCTGGTGTAGGCATTGACATCCACCGCACCCGCTGCTTGCAGAAGTTCATCAATCTCATTGGGAGCCGCTAAAGGAGCCGCCTTGGCCGAGATCTCCGCGGCTTTTTGCAACAGGCGATCCGCTTGTTTGGGACTGGCCTTGCGACGCAGCTCCAAGACCTGCCCGATCTGTTCTAGCAAAGGCTCTTCAGCGGCTGGATCTAAAGCCCCCATCCGATCGCTGCCTTTAAACAACATGTGCTCAAGCATGTGAGCTAGCCCGCTACAATCCGCCGCGTCGTTGAAACCACCAGTTTTGACCACCACTTCGCACCAGACCCGGCCCGAGCCCGGATTCTCACTGACCACCAACTGCAAGCCGTTGTCAAAGCGGTGATGATGCAGCCGCAGAGGATCATCCCGGAGATATCCGGAAGATGTCGAGCGGCAGGACAAGCCGACGATGACAAGACTCAGAAGCAAAAATCGAGAAAAACGCTGCACCATGGGAATCTCCGCTAAAAGGGTGCGTCCAAGATACCCTATTGACGATAAATGTCCCTAAGTGCTGGCCTGCTCCTCTCCACCTCTTGGCCTCAGTTCTTCAGGAGATTGACCAGGGCCGGCCCGATGTCTTCGACTTGGAGCTCGCGTTCGACGGCGCCGAGTTGCATGGCCACTTTCGGCATGCCATAGACGACGCATGAAGCTTCGTTTTGGCCGAGGGTGCGAGCTCCGGCCTGACGCATCTTGAGCATGCCGTCAGAGCCGTCAGCACCCATGCCGGTGAGGATGGCGGCAACCGCCTTGGCACCGCATTGCTGGGCCACGGATTCAAACAAAGCAGTGACCGAGGGGCAGTGCCCTTGGACCTTGGGGCCATCTCGAAGACAGATCATCCAACCTTCCGGCGAGTTGCGCAGGGTCATCTGCTTGTCGCCGCCGGGAGCGATGTAGACGATGCCGTTGCGCACCACATCGCCATCTTCGGCTTCTTTGACACGGACTTGGCATTCGGCGTCCATCCGGGCGGCGAACATGGCGGTGAATTTCGGCGGCATGTGCTGAACCACGACGGTGCCGGTGAAATCGGCAGGAAGGCGGGTGAAGACTTCCTTCAGGGCTTCGGTGCCGCCGGTCGAGGCGCCGATGGCGCAGATGCGGCGCGCCGGGGGATTCTTCGGCATCGGGCCGCGATTGGCCAGGGTCGCCAAGGGACGGAGTTTGTTGGTTTCATGGGCGGGTGCAACGGTCGGCAATGCCTGCGAGCTGTTCTGAGTCTGTGACTGACCGAGACTGGCCGCACCGGAGTGAACCGCGGCAGCGCGCCGTCTCCATTTGTCGAGATTGGCTTTTGATGCGGTCTTGATCTTCATGGCCAATTCGTTCAGCATGATGCCCAGTTCAGCCGGTGATTGACCGGCGGGTTTGGCGACGAAATCGACGGCGCCGGCCGCCAGTGCGTCGAGCGTGGTTTGGCTGTCGCGTTGCGTCAAAGCGCTGACCATGATCACCGGAATGGGATAATGCGGCATCAAGCGACGGAGAAAGTCGACGCCGTTCATCTGCGGCATGTTGACATCCAGGGTGACGACATCGGGCTGCAGGCTGAGGATTTTATCGCGGGCGATAAAGGGGTCGTTGGCGGTTCCCACCACTTCGATGTCGGGATCCTTGCTCAAACCTGCCGAGAAAATCTGCCTGACGAGGGCGGAGTCATCGACAATCAAGACTTTGATCTTAGCCATAATTACACCTTGTCCTTAGACTTTTCTGCGATAGGCGGCGGGCTGCAGGCTTTCCCATTCGGTGGTGCCTCGTCCGAGGCTTTCCGCGTGGCCAATATAGAGGTAGCCGCCGGGAACGATCCACTGGGCCAAGCGGCGGGCCAGATCGTCCTTAGTTTGCTGGTCGAAGTAGATCATGACGTTGCGGATGAAGATGATGTGGAAGGGCTTCTTGAACCTAAATTCTTTAACCAGATTGAGGCGGCGGAAAAGCAGGTCAGCGCGCAGTTCCGGGACGACTTCGAGCAGGCCGTCGCCACGGGGCCGGAACCACTTGCGGCGCATTTCCGGTGGCAACTGATTCACCTCGTCCTCGCCGTAGGCGCCGCGGTAGGCGGTGTTGAGGGCGCGGGTCGAGATGTCGGTGGCCAGCAAGCCGGCGTGCCATCGAGAAACCTCGGAACCCAGTGCTTCGCGGATCAGCATGGCGAGGGTCCAGGGTTCCTCGCCGGTGGAGGCGGCGGCGCACCAGACCCGTAGATCGTATTCGCTTTTCGCTCGTTGCTTCTTGATGATGTCGGGCAAGGCGACTTGGGTGAGGTGATCGAAGTGTTTAGGTTCGCGGTAGAAGAAGGTGTGGTTGGTGGAGATGGCATTGGCGAGGAGGCTGAGCTCGGCACCGCTGCGGTCGTTTTCGACGAGGTGGATGAAAGCGGCGAAGCTCGGGAGGGAACGCTCGCGCAAGATCTTGCCGAGGCGGTTGACCACGAGGGACTTCTTCTCGTGGTTGAGAACAATGCCGAAGGCGTCGTAGACGAGAGCGGCGATGTGTTTGAACTCTTTGTCGTTAAGCTCAGGTGTCAGAATGTCCATAATGCCTCTTGGGGGGCTGGTAGATTTCGTTTTTCCGAGACTCAGAAAGCCGGACTTCCTGAGGCAGGGAAAGGCGAAACCAGCCGGGAGCATCTCGCTCCCGGCAGGTTCTAGTTTCAGTCGAGCGGAATGATGTCGTTATGGCTCTTCGAGGCCGGCGGGGTGTGTCCGCCGAGCAGCGATTTCGGCGCCGGTTTTGCCGGCGGGCGGCTGGCAAGAGCTTTCGACGAGGAATGAGAAGGCATCTGCATGCCCTGCTGGGCCATGGCGGCGCGGAGGGCGTCCATCAGGTCGGGCGAGATGCCGCTCATGCCGCCGGCGCCGCCGAAGGCTTTCGCCTGCAGCGTGAAGCGGCCGATGAGCTCTTGCAGCTGTGCTCCTTGCTCGGAGAGCTCGACCGCGGCGGCGGCGGATTCCTCGGCATTGGCGGTGTTCTGCTGCGTCACCTGGTCGAGCTGCACCAGTCCCTGGTTGACCTGGCCGATGCCGAGCGCCTGCTCGTTCGAGGCGGCGGCGATTTCGCCGACCAGGGTGGTGACTTTCGAGATGCCGTCGACAATCTTGTTCAAGGACTCGGAGGTCAACTGAGCGACGTTGGAGCCGGCGTTGACCTTCTTGATCGAGCCTTCGATCAATTCGGTGGTCTCCTTGGCAGCATTGGCGGAACGGGCGGCGAGGTTGCGAACCTCTTCTGCGACCACCGCAAAGCCCTTGCCGTGAACCCCGGCGCGAGCGGCTTCGACCGCAGCGTTGAGGGCGAGCAGATTGGTCTGGAAGGCGATCTCGTCGATGACTTTGATGATCTTGCTGATCTTCTGGGCCGATTCGTCGATTTCGCTCATCGCCTGGACCATGCGGCCCATGTTGCGGCTGCCACCTTCGGCGTCATCTTTGGCGCCTTGGGCGAGATGGTTGGCTCGTCCGGAACTTTCGGCGTTGCCTTTGGTCTGCGAGTTGATCTCGTTCATCGAAGCGGAGATCTCTTCCAAGGACGCAGATTGTTCGGTGGCGCCTTGGCTGATCATCTGGCTGGTGCTGGAGACCTGGGAAGCGCCTTGGCTCATCTGAGTCGAGGCGTCGCGGACCTGAAGCAGGATCTCGTTCAACTTGTCGAGGGTGCCGTTGAGCGAGTTCTTCAGCATTTCGTGATCGCCTTTGTACTGGCCGGTGACGTAGGCGGTGAGGTCGCCTTCCGATACCTTGGCGAGCTTCTCGCGGATCTCGGCGATCGGCGCAACGACGGCATCGATGACTTCGTTGATGCCGGCCAGCATCGGCTTGTAGACGGCGTCCATGACCGCGACGTTGCCGCGGTGGCTGAGGTTGCCGTTTTTGGCAGCGTCGATGACGCCGGTCACTTCATTGCGATAACGGGCACGGGAGTTGTTGTCGATCCACTGCACGCCGGAGCCGATGTATTTGCCTTCGGCGTCGAAGAGAGGCAGGGCGATGAGGGCGAACTCCATGCCGCCGGCGGTGATCTCGGTCTTGTAGGGGAGATTGCGCGGGTTGCCGAGGAGGTTGGCCTGATGGGCTGGATTCTTGTGGAACCCGTCGATGCAGACACCGATGAGTTTTTCCGAGTCGAAGTTCTTGAACAATTCGCGGAATTTATTGGCGTGTTCGCGCATCAGAGTCTGGCAGGCCGGGTTCAGGTAGGTGATCTTGCGATCGAGGTCGCAGATCATCAGGTTGGTGTCAACCGCTTCGACCACCGAGTTGAGCGAGGCCGCTTTTTTCTCGGAGGCGAGCTGGGAGGTGATGTCAAACCACTCCACCGCATTGCCGATGTATTTGCCCTCGGCGTCTTTTTTTGCGGACAGGTTGAGCTTGAAGTTTTTTGGCCCGATGTTGAGGAGGGCGATCATCGGCAAGCGGCTCATATCGGTGATCAGGCGGGCTTGGTGCGAGGGGTTTTTATGGAAGATGTCGATACACGAGCCGATGATCTTGCTGAGGTCGAAATTGGGCACTTCCTTG
>JAYTMY010000062.1:0-14176 GCA_043748535.1 Lentisphaeraceae bacterium
TGTCGCCGATGCGGCTCAACCCTGGGCTAAAATCTGAAACCCCTTTGGGGTCAAGCAACAGTTGAGCTCAAACAAGTTCGACAGCGGTTTTTAGGTTTACCCATAGGCGGGTGACATGGCTTTGGCGACGGCCGGCGGCTCGGGGAAGAAGCGACGCAAGGCCGGGGCGGCGGTGAGCTTGGCGAGAGCCAGGGGCGAGTTGCGGCTCGGGGTGCTGCCATCGAGGGTGTAGCGCCCTGGGATTCATGGCTCACGATGGGCGATAGCCTTGGAGAGGGATTCGATGGTCAGGGGCTTGCTCAAGAAGCCGGTCATGCCGGCGGCTTCGCAGCGCTTGCGATCCTCCTCCATGACATTGGCGGTCAGGGCGATGATGGGGGTGCGATCGTCGGGGTGCTGACTGCGATGAAGGGCGACGGTTTCCGGGCCATCCATGCCGGGCATTTGCATGTCCATGAAAATCAGATCGAAGCCGCCGGCGGCGAGGAGCGGCAGAGCCAGCTTGCCGTCGGCGGCGTGGGTGGTGGTGTGGCCGAGTTTTTCGGCCATCTTGGTGAAGATCTTGGCATTGATCGGGTTGTCTTCGACCAACAGGACCCGCAGGCTGCTTTGAGCTAAGGACGGCTTGTCGCGAATGGGCTGGGGCGAGCTTTCGGCGGCGGGGAGGGCGAGGGCCAAGGTGAACGTCGAGCCCGCGCCGGGGCTGCTGAGGAGCTGCAGGCTGCCGCCCATCAAGCCGGCGAGGCGGGCGGAAATGGCGAGGCCCAGGCCGGTGCCGCCGAAGCGCCGGGAGGTGGAGGAATCTTCCTGTTCGAAGGGTTTGAAGAGGCGTTTCTGGGCTTCTTCGGAAATGCCGCAGCCGGTGTCTGTGACGCTGATCTCGATGCCGATCAAAGCGTCTTTGCGGGAGATCTTCCGGCAGGTCAGGAGGATGGCGCCGGAATGGCTGAATTTGATCCCGTTGGAGAGAAGATTGCCGATGATCTGGTTAAGCCGTGTCGGGTCGGTCAGGAGCGGCGGCAAGGAGGCAATGGAGACTTGCAGCTCAAGACCTTTTGATGTGGCGGCCATGCGGAAGGTATTCGCCAACTGTTCCAGCTGCGTGGCAAGATCGACCACTAGGCTTTCCAGCGGGAAGCGGCCGGCCTCGATCTTGGAATAATCGAGAACATCATCGACGATGACCTTGAGGGATCGGCAGGTGCTGTTGATGATCTGGATCAGTTCAACTTGATCGGGACGAGGGGCACTGTGGTCGAGAAGGGATGCGGCCCCGACGATACCGTTAAGGGGGGTGCGGATCTCGTGGCTCATGTTGGCGAGGAAGGCGCTTTTGGTGCGAGCGGCAGCCTCCGCTTCCGCCCGGGCCTGCTCGAGCTCGCTGTTGGCCTGGGTCAGGGACAGGCGCGCCGCTTGCAATTCCCGGCCCCGTTCGATCGAGGCGAGTAGTAGGCCGCAAAGACCGGCGACGACAAAGCTGAGCAGGATCCCCACCGGGCCGCTCCAACGGACGAAGCCCGGCGTGATGCGCCCGAGATATTGCGGTGTCGGTTGGCATTCCACCTGCCATTCTCGCCCGAGAATGGCCAGACTGAAGCTCTTCTGGAAGTCTTCGGCAGCACCGGTACCGCGGATAAATTCGGTGCTGCCCCCGGTCGCAACCCGGATGGAATAATTGCCTTCCATTTTCAATAAATCGGAAAACAGGTTTTCGGTGCGGATCAGGCAGACCATAAAGCCGTCCGATTGATGATCCTTATAGACAGGAAAATAGACGATGACGGCGCGGCCTCCCTGGATCAGGGAAAAGGGCGGCGAAATGAAAGGTTCATGAGTGCGGATGGCCGTTTCCAGGGCCGTCGTCCGCACCGGATCTTTTTTGCGGATGTCCAGCCCCAAGGCTTTTTCATTGCCGGCGAGAGGTTCGATCCAGCGGATGCGGAAATCTGGCGGCACCCATTGGATGGCACTGATGCCCCCGAATTGCTGGTTTCCGATACGCCGTGCCCGGACCAGCCAGCGCGCTTCGCTCATCCCGCCCTCCGATGTCCAATCATTGGCCAGATCTTCAAAGGCGGCATTTTGACGCTGGAAATCGGCCGAAAATTTCGCTGTCGCCGCTTTGATATCGGCTTCCAGACTTTCCCCGATCAGGGATGTGCCGAGATCTTGCCGAAGCCAATGGTGGAAGGCGAGGCTGAGCAGGATTCCCACCGCAAACACCAAAAGGCTCGTCAGAAAGACGCGCCGGGATAAACGATTGTGAATAGGCTTCAGGGACATCGGGAATCCTGCCTTAAGGTTCAAGACTAGTGTAGTCAAGCAGACGGGCAATTGCAAGTCTTAAGAGTCAACTTGCCGGAGGTAAGGAAGGATTTTAAGCTTCCGGCCCCCCTGCGGGAATCAAGTTCCGGGATAGACTTGTTCGTCAATCGCAACCAAAAAAACTTAGGGAATGCAAGCCCATGACCCCCGCCCTCGCCACTCCTTTCCGCCTCGGTTCTCTTTCCCTGCGCAATCGCGTCGTCATGGCGCCTCTCACTCGCGACCGCGCCGGCGACGGCGATGTGCCGACTCCCTTGATGGCAACTTATTACGCCCAACGCGCCTCCTTCGGTCTGATCATCGCCGAGGCGACACCGGTGTCGCCCAGCGGCCACGGCTATCCCTCGACCCCCGGCCTCTACACGGCGGAACAGATCGCCGGCTGGAAAGAAATCACCGCGCAAGTTCATGCCAAGGGCGGTCTCATCTTCAATCAGCTTTGGCACGTCGGCCGGATCTCGCATCCGGCATATCAACCCGGCGGCCAAGCCCCTTTATCGGCCTCGGCGATTGCGGCGCAAAACTCGCAGATCTGGCAGCCCGATTGGACTCCGGTGGAAACTCCCGTCGTGCCCCGGGCCATGACTTTGGCCGAGATTCAGCAGACGGTTGCCGACTTCCGCCAAGCGACCCTCAATGCCCAAGAAGCCGGCTTCGACGGGGTCGAACTCCACGGCGCTAATGGCTACCTGATCAACCAATTCCTCTTTGACGGCTCGAACCAACGCCAGGATGAATATGGCGGCAGTATCGATAACCGCTGCCGTTTCCTCTTTGAAATCCTCGATGCCTGCTGCGCCGTCTGGCCGGGTCGCGTCGCGCTGCGCCTGTCGCCCTCTGGCGCTTTCAACGACATGGCCGAGTCCGACCGCCACGGCCTTTACAGCGCCATCGTCAAACGCCTCAACAGCTACGACCTCGCCTATCTGCACATCGTCGAACCTCGGATGATGGCGGAAAACGCCCCCGAGCTCTACACCGATCCGCTGTCGACCCGCGAATGGCGTCCGCTGTACCACGGCGTCCTGATCTCCTCCGGCAGCCACAATGCGGAAAGCGCCAATCGCCTCATCGAGGCCGGCCAGGCCCAGCTCATCGCCTTTGGCCGGCTCGCCATCAGCAATCCCGACCTGCCCGAACGCCTCACCCTCGGTGCCGAGCTCAATCCCTATGATCGCAACAGCTTCTACGGCGGCGACGAGAAGGGCTACACCGACTACCCCAGATTGGCTCGCTGAGCCAGCTCAAGGCCGCCGCTGTCTTGTCGCCACTTTCCGCCAGCAGCAAGGCTTGCGGAAAGCGCAGCCGCCACTAATTTCTGTCCAGACAGAAATTTCAGGAGGATGTTTAAAATGAGTCCAGAATCGGGTCGAGTGGTGATTTGTGGTGGCAGCGGGTTTCTCGGTCAATCTTTGGCCAAAGCGATGCGGCTGCAAGGCCGTCAGGTGACGCTGATTTCGCGTTCCGCTCCTTCTGGGGGCGACAGCGAGTGGCGTTCTTGGGATGGACGCAACCCGGGCCCTTGGTCCTCCGCCTTGGAAGGCGCGGCTGTGGTGATCAATCTCGCGGGGAAGAGCGTCAACTGCCGCAAGACGCCGGATGCGTGTGATGAGATTCTGCGCTCGCGGGTGGACAGCGTCCGCTGCCTAGGCGAGGTCATGCAAAGCCTGAAGTCGCCGCCGCCGCTGTGGATTCAGATGAGTACGGCACATATTCATGGCGATCCGCCGGAGGTCGAGATGGACGAGACCTCGAGTGTCGGGCTCGGGCTGGCGCCGCAGGTCGGCGGCGCCTGGGAAGCGGCCTTTGACGCCGCGCTTCTGCCGACTCAGCGCGGCGTCGTGCTGCGCACCACCTTTGTCATTGGCCGCAACGGCGGCGCCTTGCCCTTGATGGCGAGCCTGTGTCGCTGGGGTCTGGGTGGTTCGGCGGCGAGTGGACGGCAATGGATCTCATGGATTCACGAAGACGATTTCAACCGCTTCATTTTTGCGCTGATCGCAGAAGAGAAATGGCGCGGCGTCTACCTCCTCGGCAGCCCTTTCCCGGAGCGCAACGCCGAATTCATGGCCAAGCTTCGGGCTCAGCTTGGCCGTCCCTGGTCGCCGCCGGTGCCCGAGGCCTTGATCCGCTTCGGTGCCCGCTGGATTTTCAACAACGATCCCGAGCTGCTGCTGTATGGTCGCCGCTGCCGTCCCGCTCGCCTGCTGGAGGGCGGATTTGAGTTCCAATTCCCCCGTCTGGAGGAGGCGCTGCGGGATCTGTTGGGATGATTGGGGGGCAAGGCGTCCCTTATTTTCCCAACTCCCGCTGTAGCTTTTCCGCATCGAGCTCGCCGGTCCATTTCGCGACCACGAGGGTGGCGACGCCATTGCCGATGAGATTGGTCAGGGCGCGAGCTTCCGACATGAAGCGGTCGATGCCGACAATCAGGGCCAGTCCGACGAGCGGGACATGGCCAAGAGTCGGCAGACTGGCGGCGAGAATGATGAAGCCGCTGCCGGTGACGCCGGCGGCGCCTTTTGAGGTGATGAGCAGGATGCAGAGAAGCGCGATCTGCTGGCTCAGGCTGAGCGGCGTGTCGGTGGCTTGAGCGATGAAGATCGCCGCCATCGACAGGTAGATCGAAGTGCCGTCGAGATTAAACGAATAACCGGTGGGGATGACCAGACCGACGGTGGATTTTGAGGCGCCGAGTTTCTCCATTTTGTCGAGCATGCGCGGCAACACGGTTTCGCTTGACGAAGTGCCGAGGACGATGAGCAGTTCTTCGCGGATGTAACGGAGGAATTTCCAGATCGAAAAGCCATGGAGACGGGCGATGGTGCCGAGGACGATGAAGACGAAGAGGACGCAGGTGAGGTAGAACAATCCCATCAACTGGCCCAGCGAGATCAGCGAGCCGAGCCCGTATTTGCCGATGGTGAAGGCCATGGCGCCGAAGGCCCCGATCGGAGCGAGCCACATGATCATATTGACGATGGAAAACAGCACCTGCGAGCTCTTTTCGATCAAGCTATAAAGCGTCGCTTCGCGGCCACCGCATTTATGCAGGGCGAAGCCAAACATCAGGGAGAAGAGCAGGACTTGCAGGGTTTCGCCTTTGGCAAAGGCGTCGAAAACGCTGCTCGGAATGATGTTGAGGAGGAACTCGGTCACCGTCTGCATTTTGCCCGGCGCGGTGTAAGCGGCGACGCTGCTCGCATCGAGATCGGTGGCCTTCACATGCATGCCGCTGCCGGGTTGGCAGACATTGACCAGGATCAGACCGAGGATCAGCGCCAAAGTGCTGACCACTTCGAAGTAGAGCAAGGCGAGGCCGCCGGTTTTGCCCATCTTCTTGAGATTTTCCATGCCGGCGATGCCGAGAACCACGGTGCAGAAGATGATCGGGGCGATGATCATCTTGATCAATTTGATGAAGCCGTCGCCAAGCGGTTTCATCGCCGCGCCCGATTCCGGGTAGCAGTGGCCGAGAGTCGCCCCGAGAATCACTGCAACGATGACTTGCAGGTAGAGGGATTTATAAAAAGGCTTGCGGGCGGGCTCGGGATTCATCAGGGCTTCCTTGGGTAGAGGACGAAGAAGATGCCGTCTATGCTCAAATCACCAAGTCACTCCCGGGCGCGACAATTCATCAGCGTTTTTATAACAGCACCGGCTTCTGTTGCCTAATTTGCCGCAGCGGTTGAAGACGGCTTTTGAGAGATTACATTTTGGGCGGTTTTTCGGAACACAAAAATGACGCTTGACATCATCATCGCTTCCACTTCCTCCAACGTCCTTGCGGCGCTGGCGGTCTTGTCGTTGCTCTTCATTGGCGTTGGCCTGAAGGTCATTTGCGGCAAGGATGATGAAGTGCAGGGCTCGTGCAGCGCCCGCAACAAATTCACCCAGGACGAATCCTGCGGCATTTGCGGCAAGGCCGATGCGGCCAGCGGCTGCGGCAAAAAGCCTGACGACACCGAAAAAAACAACTCCTGAGTAAACCGAGGAAAGAAAAACACAATGGGCAATTACAACCTGAAGCAGGGATACGACATTCGCCTCGTCGGCGCGCCCTCGACCACGGTGGCCGAAGCCACCCCCGTCGAAGTCGCGGTTGATGGCCGCGACTTCCCCGGCCTGCGCTTCAAAATGCTGGTCAAAGAAGGTGACAAGGTCAAGGCCGGCACGCCGCTCTTCCAAGAAAAAGAACACGCCGATTACTGCTTCACTTCGCCGGTCAGCGGCACCGTGAAAGAAGTCCGCCGCGGTGACAAACGCGTCCTGCAGGAAGTCGTGATTTCGGCCGACGGCAAGAACGAGTCGGTCGAGTTCCCCCGTTCCGGCTCCGGCGACATCCTCAGCCTGCCGCGCGAAAAAGTCCTCGCCCAGATCGGCCGCGCCGGTCTCCTCGGCACCCTCCGCCAGCGCCCTTACGGCCTGGCTCCCAACTACCAAGTTGTGCCGCGTGACATCTTCGTCACCGCCATCAACTCAGCTCCTCTTGCCCCCAGCGTCGAGCTGCAGCTCAAGGGTCATGAAGCCGCCTTCCAAGCCGGCCTCAACGCCCTCAGCCGCATCACTTCCGGCAAGGTCCACCTGAGCATCGGCGAAGCCGCCGCTTCCGACGCCCTGAGCAAGGCCGCCAACGTCGTGGTCCACCGCTTCAGCGGCGCCCACCCGGTTGGCAACCCCGGCATCCAGATCCACCAGATCGCCCGCATCCGCAAGGGCGACACCGTCTGGACCTCTGATGTCAGCTCCGTCATCGCCATCGGCCGCCTCTTCCTCGAAGGCCGCGTCGCGATGCAGAAGATCATCTCGCTCGCCGGCGAAGGCCTGAGCGAAGCTCTGCATCTGCGCACTGTCCCCGGTGCCCGTCTCGACGGAGTCCTCGGCAACCGCCTCAAACAAGGCGAATTCCGGATCATCTCCGGCGACGTCCTGTCCGGCAGCAAACGCGAAGCGACCCAGTTCCTCGGCTTCAATGACCAGCAAGTCACCGTCATCCCTGAAGTCACGAGCATGGAATTTGTCGGCTGGATGAAGCCCGGCTTCGGCCGCGAATCTTTCTCCCGCACCTTCTTCTCCTGGCTCACCCCGAGCTCGCGCCACTCGCACCACACCGGTTACCACGGCGGCGTCCGCGCCCTCGTCCAAACCGGCCTCTACGAGTCGGTCCTGCCGATGGACCTGTATCCGGTCCATCTCATCAAGGGCATCCTCGCCCAGGACGTCGAAGCCCTCGAAGGCCTCGGCATTCTGGAAGTGATCCCCGAAGACCTCGCCCTCTGCGACTTCGTCTGCGTGTCGAAATTCGAAGCGTCAGACGTCCTCCGCGAAGGCATCGAATTCTACCGTAAACAAGGATGACCCAACCGTGAAATTCCTTGAAGAAATGTTCCATAAAGCCAAGCCCATGTTCACCAAGGGCGGCAAATTCGAGCGTCTCTATCCGCTTTACGAAGCGAAAGAGTCCTTCCTCTTCGTCACCGATAAGAAGACCGACCGCGGCGCCCACATCCGCGATTCGATCGATCTGAAACGGATGATGATCACCGTCGTCGTCGCCATGCTGCCCTGCTTGCTCTTCGGCATGTGGAACGTCGGCCACCAGGCCTACTCCGTCGCGGCTGACGCCATCAACGCCATGGGCGGCACTCCTGAGTTCGAGCAGAAACAAGCGTACATCGCCGACGCTGCCAACATCGGCAAGTGTTTCGGCTTCGGCTTCCTGAAGGTCCTGCCGCTGCTCATCGTCGTCTACGGCGTCGGCGGCATCTGCGAAGTGATCTTCTCGGTCGTTCGCAAGCACGAGATCAACGAAGGCTTCCTGGTCACCGGTCTGCTGATCGTTCTGACCCTGCCGCCCACCATCCCGCTCTGGCTCGCCGGCGTCGGCACCGCCTTCGGCGTCATCATCGGCAAGGAGATTTTCGGTGGTACCGGGATGAACATCCTCAACCCGGCTCTGACGGCTCGCGCCTTCCTCTTCTTTGCCTACCCGGTCACCATGGCTGGCGACAAGGTCTGGGTTTCCTCGCCCGGCACTGACGCCCTCACCTGCGCCACCCCGCTCGGCATCGCCGGCGCCAACGTCAACAAGGCGGCTGAAGGCGTTCCTCTCGACGCGATCAACTACAGCCTCAGCGACATGTTCATCGGCTACCTCCCCGGCTCGATCGGCGAGACCTCGACCCTCTGCTGCCTCATCGGCGCGGCCGTCCTGATCATCTCCGGCGTCGGTTCCTGGCGCGTCATCCTCGGCTGCGTCACCGGCCTGATGGGCACCGCCTGGCTGATGACTCTCCACCCCCTCGGCCAGATCGACGGCACCGTCTTCGCCCTCGGTCCCGTGGTCCACGCCTGTATCGGCGGCTTCGCCCTCGGCGCCGTCTTCATGGCCACCGACCCGGTCTCCGCCGCCTCGACCAACACCGGCAAGTGGATCTACGGCATCCTCATCGGCATCCTCTGCATGATCATCCGCTGCATCAACCCGGCTTACCCCGAAGGTATGATGCTCGCCATCCTCCTCATGAACGTCTTCTCCCCCCTGATCGACTTCTACGTCGTCAAGGCCAGCATCAACCGGAGACTCGCCCGTGCTTAATAAAAACTCCACCGTCTACACCTTCGTCTTCGCTACGATAGTCACCGTGGTCAGCGGCACTATCCTCGGCGTCTGCGCCAGCGCTCTCGCCAAACAGCAAGAGACCGCCGCCGAAGTCTACAAGAAGACCAAGATTCTCAATGCTTTCCAAGTCGTCAAGAAGGGTGAAAAGGTTGATCCCAAGGACATCCTGAACGCTTTCGCCCCCTCAGGCTGGGACTCCAAGTTCGTCGTCGTCAAGGCTTGCGACGGCAACGGCAAGAAGCTCGAATTGCAGAAAGATGAAATCCTAGGACTGGATCCGAAAGGTGAAATCAAGAAGCTCAAGGTCGCTCACGATGCCTCCCCCGAGGCCGAAGCCAAAGCCCGCTCGGAAGCCAAGCTCCCCTACTTCGCTTACTACGATTCGGAGGCCACTTTGAAGGCCGACAAACCCGCAGGTTTCGCCATGCCGATCTCGGCCTTCGGCCTCTACTCGGTTTGCTACGGCTTCATCGCCATCAAAGGCGACTGCGAGACTGTCATGGGCATCACCTACTACAAAGACGGTGAAACCCCCGGCCTTGGCGCCAACATCAACGAGCCGGTCTTCCAAGACCAGTGGCCAGATAAGAAGAAAATCGTCGACGCCGCCGGCCACTACGTTGCCGTCAAGGCCTCGAAAGACCCCTCCCTCGCGAAAGACGCCAATCACTTCATGTCGCTCTCCGGTGCCACCTTCACCACCAATGGTGTTGACGAGATGTTGAAAGACTTCAGCCTCTTCTACACACCGGTGTTCATGAACTACAAAGGAGCCAAATAACATGTCTGCTCCCGCTAACGAAGGCCTGTTCTCACCGGCCAACATGAAGGTCATTAAAGACCCCTTCATTGTCAACAACCCCATCGCGGTTCAGGTTCTGGGCATCTGCTCGGCTCTGGCCGTCACCACCTCGATGAAGCCGGCCATCATCATGGCCGTCGCCGTGTCGCTGGTCACCGGCTTCTCCAGCCTGGCGATCTCGATGATGCGCAACTTCATCCCTAGCAAGATCCGGATGATTGTCGAACTGGTGATCATCTCCACCCTCGTGATCATCGTCGACCAGCTCCTCAAGGCCTACGCCTATGAGCTCAGCGCCAAGCTGTCGGTCTTCGTCGGCCTGATCATCACCAACTGCATCGTCATGGGCCGCGCTGAAGCCTTCGCCATGAGCAACAAGCCTTGGCCCTCCTTCCTCGACGGCTTCTGCAACGGCGCCGGCTACGGTGCCTTGCTGATCATCACTGCGGTCTTCCGCGAGATCTTCGGTTCCGGCAAGCTCTTCGACGTCCGCATCATCCCCGAATCCTGGTACGCCTCAAACGGTGGCTGGTACTACGATAACGGCATCATGATCGTGCCCACCGGAGCCTTCGTCCTGATCGCGGTGCTGATCTGGCTCCACCGTGAATACACCAAACAATACGACAAGTGAGGACTGACCCTATGAAAACCAGTCTCTTCCTCCTTGCTCTTCTGGCCAGCCTCACCGGCTCCGCCACTGAGCACAACATCGCCGAGCACTTCACCCTCGCGATCGAGAGCATCTTCGTCAACAACATGGTCTTCGCCGTGTTCCTGGGCATGTGCTCCTACCTCGCCCTGTCGAAAAAAGTCGACATCGCCCTCGGACTCGGCGTCGCCGTCGTCTTCGTCATGGCAATCACCATCCCCGCCTGCTACCTCATCTCGGCCTTCTTCCTCCGCCCCGACACCTCAGTCCTCGGTAGTGATACCAGCAAGGCCTCCGACCTAAGCTTCCTGACCTTCATCTCCTTCATCGCGGTCATCGCGGCGGTGGTGCAGCTCTTGGAAATGGCGATCGAAAAGATGTCGGCCAAGCTCTACAACGCCCTCGGCGTCTTCCTCCCCCTAATCGCGGTGAACTGCGCCATCCTCGGCGGCGCGCTCCTCCTCAACGACAAGGGCGTTGCTGACCCCAGCTCGATCTACAACAGCTTCTGGGGCTCGGTCAACTACGGCCTCACCTCCGGCATCGGCTGGCTCCTCGCCATCGTCGCCCTCGCCGGTGCCCGCGAGAAGATGAGCTATTCGAACGTCCCCGCTGGCCTCCGCGGCCTCGGCATCACCTTCGCCACCACCGGCCTGATGGCCATGGCCTTCATGGGCTTCGGCGGTATCAACCTCAATAAACTGAGCAAGCAGACCAGCGACGCCCAAAAACACCAAGCCGCGCAAAAGGCGAAAGCCGATAAAGCCGCGCTTGAAAACCCCCCGAGCGCTCCCGCGCCCGGCAACAAGTGAGGCCAATCCCTATGGAACTCATTCTCGCCCAAATCGACACCAAGATGGTCATCGTCGGGACCCTGGTCTTCCTCGCCATCATCGTCGGCCTGACCGCCATCATCCAGGTCGCAGCCAAATTCCTAACCCCCCAGGGCAATGCCAAGATCGACATCAACCACGGCTTCAAAACCGTCGAGACTCCCCGCGGCACCACCCTGCTCAACGCCCTCAACGAAAACGCCGTCAAGATCGCTTCCGCCTGCGGCGGCGGCGGCTCTTGCGGCCAGTGCAAGTGCCAAGTTCTCTCCGGCGGCGGCGAAGTCTTGCCCTCCGAGAAGTCCCACCTCAACCTGAAGCAGATTCAGGAAGGCTGGCGCCTCGCTTGCCAGGTCAAGGTTCGCGATGACATCAAGATCCATGCCGAAGCTGGCGCCCAGGAATGGGAATGCGAAGTCGTCTCGAACGACAACGTCGCCACCTTCATCAAGGAATTCAAGGTTCAGTTGCCCCCCGGCGCCAAGCTCGACTTCAAGGCCGGCGGCTACATCCAGATCGCCATCCCCGAGTACGACATGTCCTACAAGTCCATCGACCTCGGCCCCAAAGCCGAGCTCTACAAAGGCGACTGGGATAAGTTCAAAATGTGGCAACTCGGTTCCAAAACCACCGAAATCTGCGAACGCGCCTACTCCATGGCCAACCACCCGGCCGAGGGTAACATCGTCATGCTCAACGTCCGTATCGCCCACCCGCCCCCCGACCGCAACGATCCCTCCGGCTGGAAACAAGTCCCCGCCGGCAAGGCCTCTTCCTACATCTTCGATCTGAAGAAGGGCGACAAGGTCAAGATCTCCGGTCCCTACGGCGAGTTCTACATGAATCACAACAACCGTGAAATCATGTTCATCGGCGGCGGCGCCGGCATGGCTCCCATGCGCTCGCACATCTTCGACCTCTACCAGACCCAGAAATCGACCCGCAAAGCCACCTTCTGGTACGGCGCCCGCTCGATGAAGGAAATGTTCTACGACGAAGACTTTAAGTCGATCGAAAAAGAGTTCCCCAACTTCAAGTACTTCGTCGCCCTGTCCGACAAAGCTCCTGAAGACGAAGGCCGCTGGACCGTGAAAAAGGACATGAACGACACCGAAGCCTCCGGCTTCCGCGGCTTCATTCACAACGTCATCATGGAACAGTACCTGAAGAACCACGAAGCTCCCGAAGACATCGACTACTACATGTGCGGTCCCCCGATCATGAACAAGTCGGTCATGGACATGCTCGTCAACCTCGGTGTTGACCGCAGCCAGATCCACCTCGACGACTTCGGCGGCTGATCCAGCTCCCACCTCGTTCCACCAGCGCCTCCCGAAAAAGGAGGCGCTGGTTTTTGCATAAGCGAGCAAGTCTCAAGACCACCGCCCTCGCCTAGACACTGGCGCGTTCTCCTTCAACTTCATCAACAATCTCCAACCTGCAACTTGAGCCCCCTCATGCCCCTCGTCTCCGTCGTCTTGCCATTCTATCGTCCCGGTGCGGCCGGCCTCATGCGGGCAGCGGCGAGCATTCTCGAGCAGTCTTGCGACGATCTGGAGCTGATCTTGATCAATGATGGTGCCGATGTCGAATCCGCAGAAGCGGCACGAAGCCTCGCCGCCGCAGATCTGCGGGTGCGTCTTATCGAGCAGGAAAACCGGGGTGTCTGCGCCGCCCACGCGACCGGCGTCGCGGCCAGCCGGGGGGAATTTGTCGCCCGCATGGATGCCGACGATGAGGCGCTGCCACAGCGTTTGAGCCGCCAGCTTGCGCTGCTCCGCGACGATCCCTCACTGCATTTCTGCGGTTCGCTGGTGCGTTTCGGCGGTGATCCGGAATCCGCCCGCGGCTTTGCCGAATACATCCGCTGGAGCAACTCGCTGATCACCTCGGACGACATCGCGCAACATCGCTTCGTCGAAGCGCCGCTGGTCAACCCGACGCTGATGTGGCGACGCTCGGCCCTCGCCGCTTTCGGTAGCTACCGCCACGGCGATTTCCCCGAGGATTACGAGCTCTGGCTGCGCGCCCTCGACGGCGGCGCCCAGATCGCCAAAGTGCCGGAGGAATTGCTGATCTGGAATGACCCGCCAGGACGCCTCACCCGTTGCGATCAACGCTACTCCAGCCAGGCCTTCTACGCCGTCAAAGCCGAATGGCTCGCCCGCGAGCTCTTGCGCCGCGGCCAAAACGAAGTGCTGATCTGGGGCGGCGGCGTCCAGACCCGCCGCCGCGCCCGACTCCTGCAAAAACACGGCATCCACATTTGCGCTTGGTTCGACATCAATCCGCGGACCATCGGCCGCAGTTACGACGGCGCTCCGGTGCTTCCACGTGAAGAGGTCGAGGCCTTCCGCGGACGCTACCCGGTTCTGGGCTATGTCGGCAATCGCGGCGCAAGGGAAGACAGCGTCGACTACCTCACGGCCCGCGGCTTCCGAGCTTGGCTCGATTTCATTCTCTGCGCTTGACGGGGAGGGAGATGAAAAGTTGAAAATGACAGTTAAGTTCGGACGAAGCCGGGGCGTCGCACTGGCACAATCCGCAGGAGTCCAGCATGAAAGAATACAAAGTCATTTTCAATGTTGAGGGTCAGTCATTTGACGCCATGGTCACCGAGTGCCTCAACGATGGTTGGATTCCCTATGGCAATCCCTGGTCGCACCAGGAGCCCGGCAGCGAGATGGTTCACCTCTACCAGGCCATCACCCGCGAAGTCACCTATCTGATGGTCGACAAAGATCCGGGCGCCGACGAAGCCTGAAGCTGTAAAAACAGCCTTTTGAACCTAGAAACCGCTGTTGAACTGGTTTGAGCTCAGGCACTGTTGACTCCAAAGGAGTCGCGGATTTTAGCCCAGTCCCCCTTGACGCGCTGCGCGGATTATGAACTGCGGAAAACCTCCCCTCTCGCCGGGGTGCATCCGCTTTGTCGCAAGCCAGTTG
>JAYTMY010000063.1:0-11849 GCA_043748535.1 Lentisphaeraceae bacterium
TGTCGCCGATGCGGCTCAACCCTGGGCTAAAATCTGAAACCCCTTTGGGGTCAAGCAACAGTTGAGCTCAAACAAGTTCGACAGCGGTTTTTAGGTTTAAACCTTAAACCTTGAACTTTAAACTCGGTTTTCAGTGCTTGTGATTGCCGCTGCAGCCGAAGTGGCCTTGGGGGGAGTGGGTGGCCTTGGCGGCGCATTCGAGGCATTCGACCCAGCCGGTGGAGCCGTCGGTGTAGTGCTCGTTTTTCCACACCGGAACGCGGATCTTGATCTCGTCGATGATGTAGCGGCAGGCGTCGAAGGCGGCGTCGCGGTGGGCGCTGCTGACCCCTACCCAGACGGCGATGCCGCCGATTGGCAGCATTCCGGCGTGGTGGACGGCGAGGCCGGCGTAGATGCCGAACTTGGCCTTGGCTTCGGCGATGATGGCGTCGCCTTCCTTGATCGCCAAGGCGTCGTAGGCTTGGTATTCCAGCGCCGTGACGACCTTGCCGAGATTGTGGTTGCGGACCCAGCCTTCAAAGGCGACAAAGCCGCCGGCGCGGGGGTCGTCGAGGCGGGCGCGCAGGGCGACCGGATCAATGGCAGTGCGGGAGATTTCAAACATAGGGGTTTCAGGGGTTGGAAGGGTTTCAGGGGTTGGAAGGGCTAACTCTTAACTCTTAATTCTTAATTCTTAATTCTTAATTCTTAATTGCTTATCCGCCCGAGACCGGGGGGATGAAAGCGACGCGGTCGCCGTCTTTGAGGGGGCTGTCCCAGGGGGCGAAGCTGTCGTTGACGGCGACGCGCCAGGCGGCGGCGCGAGGGCGAAGCTGGCGTTTGCCGCGAAGTTCTTCGTAGAGTTCGGCGGTGGTGGTGGCGGAGCTGTCGAGGCTTTCGGCGCTGCAGCCGGCGTCTTGCGACAGGATGGCGAAGTAGAGGAGGTGGAGTTGCATGGGGGCCTCGTTCAGGATGGGGAGTTGAGCAGGCGGAGCGCGGCTTGGCGTTCCTCCGGGGTGTTGCAGTTGTCCAGCCAGCTGCCGTAGCCGGGGAGGAGCTGGGTCGGCGAGTTGATCAGCATTTTGCGCGGGCAGGTTTTGCCGAGGGCGAGGAACTGCAGCAGGCGGCAACGGGCTTTGGGCTCGTAGAGGGCGAGCAGAGGCTCGGGGAAGCCGTCGTGGGTCGAGGTGTAGGCGGTGGCGAATTTCAGCGGATTGCGGCCGGCGCAAAGGCGGCTGAGGGCTTCCGGCGTGACTAGGGGCAGATCGCAGGCGAAAACCAGCCAGGCGGCCTGCGGCTGCTGGGCGAAGGCGGAGAGGATGCCGCCGGCGGGGCCGAGATCGAGAAAGACGTCGTGCAGGCGAGTGAGATGCCGGGCGTCCTCGGGCAGCGTCTGTTCGGCCCGGCAGGAGACCCGGATTTCCGAACAATGTGGCGCCAGCAAGTTCGCGGCCTGGGCGATCATCGAGCGGCCGTGGTAATCAAGGGCGGCTTTGTCGAGCCCCATGCGGCTGGAGCGGCCGCCGGAGAGGATCAGGCCCTGGACCGGGATGGCGGCGATACGGCGGGCGATTTCGGCGTCGACAGCGGCGAGGATGCCGGGCAGGTCGTCGCGGTGCAGCACCGGCCAGGGGAGCCCGGCGGCGAGGCTGAGATCGGGGGTGATGAGGGCGATGACCTCTTCCGGCGGCAGGCTGGGCAGGAGGGCGGCCATGTCCCCGGCGGGATCGAGGAGGATGAATTTGCGGAGGGCGCGATTGTGCTTGTGCCCTTCGACCAGGACGAGATCGCAATCGAGCAGGGCGGTGGCGCGGCTGAGGTCATCGAGCGGGCCGGAGCGGATCACGGCGTTGCTGACGGCGTTGTTGATCAGGACGCTGGTGGCGCCGGCCTGGCGCAGGACAAAGGTATCTTTACCGGGATGATCGACGTCGAAGTGATGGGCGTCGTGTTTGGCGTAGCCGACGCTACGGCCCTGGGCGCTGAGGGCGCCGGCGAGGCGGCTGAGAAGCGTGGTCTTGCCCGATCCCGAGAAACCTGAGAAGGTGATTTCGTAGGGATGGAAAACCCAGGGATCGCGTTTCTTGCTGGCTTTGCCGGGATGCTGTTCATGGGACATGTGGGGCTCCTAAATCGTGGCGGGCAAGTTAGCAGGCCTGCCGTCGGTTCTTTTGCTGATGACGCAAAGATATATCCAATCAAGCATTTAAGTATTTGATCGACCGCAATCGGAGGCTTCAGGGCTGGCTCAGGCTTTTGGCGAGCTTGTTTTGACCCAAGCGGGTGGCAAGGACATTGGCGCGGACCCGAGCGGGTTCGCTGAGGCGGGGGTCGCAGCCGCCGCCGGCGCTTGACTGGCCGGAGAGACGGTAATGAACTTCAAGGCAGGAGGAGAGGGCGGCGGCGAGATCGCCGAGCTGTTCTTGCAAGCTGGAGCGGAGCATGAGATCTTCCGGTTCTTTATCCGGCAGAGCGGCGAGAGCCTTTTTCAGCTCGGCGGGCTCGCTTTTTTCCCTTAGCAGCAGGCGGGCGGCGAGTCGGGCGATTTCGTTGCTGGCGGCTTTTTTGTTGCTGGCGCTACTGAAATCGTCGACCATTTTTGCTGCCGGACCTGTCCACGAGCTGCTGGCTTTGTCTTCGGCGGCGACTAGGCGGCACCAGGCGCGCAAGCCGTTGAGTCGGCTGTCGTCGCTGAGATTGGGCTCGCGCAAACCCGACAGAGTGTTGGTGAGAAGGCTGAGGCCGGGTTTGTCGCCAGCGGCAGCGGCGGCGGCGAGGGCGCTGACCAGTTCTTCGCCGCTGGCACTTTCGAGGCGTCGCTTGAGAAGCTCGAGACGGCGCTCCGAGCTTTCCTGGCTCAGTGACAAGAGGGCATAGGTGCTGCCGGCGCCGGCGCCGGCAGCGGTGGCGCTCTTGGCAAAAATTTCGCGGCAGCTAGCCTCATTGCCGGCGGCTTGTTCGAGCGCGGCGCGGCGGTGCTGCCAGATGCGGACCTCGGCCGGATCGAGGTCTTGCCAGGCGGCGACGAGAGCGGTCGCGGCGATCTGGGCGAGTTGGGGGTCATTGCCGATGGCGGCGAGTCGCCATTGCAGGTTCAAGGCTTCGCGACGCAGTGCCGGTTTTTTTTCGGCTTGTAGATATTCGGCAATCCAGGCTTGCGCCTGTTTGCCGTCGCCGCTGGCCGTGGCGAGGCGGGAGCTGACCAAGAGCCATCTCGGCCGTAAAAGCACGTCAGAAGCGGCTTTTTCGGCCTTTTCCATGCGTTTGGCGGCTTCTTCGTAAAGGTTGTGACGGGTGAGCAGGTCGGCGGCGGCGAGGGCGGCGGCGCAGCGACCGGCTTGGGGGCCGCGGGTAGCGACGAGGTCCCATTCTTCCAGGGCTTTCAAAGCGTCTTTGCCCTCGGCTTTTTCGAGGAGGCGGGCGCGGCTGCTCAAGGCTGCGGCCCAGCCAAGTGAGTCGGGAGCGTAGTCCGCCGCGGCATGATAGGCGGCGGCGGCTTCATCAAAACGGTTTTTGTCGCTGAGGAGTTTGCCGAGGTCGAGGGCCGCGAGGTGGCGGCCGAGGCTGCGCGGTGAGGGGGTGGCGACGGCACGGCGGAGCAGGGCCTCGCCTTTGACGAAGTTCTGGTTCTCGATTTCGAGGGCGGCTAGTTCCCGGCACATTTGCGATTCGTGCTCGGTGGCGGGGAATTCCTTGAGCAGTAGATCCATGCACTGGGTCGCGGCGAGGGCGTCGCGTTTCATCAGCTTGACGCGGAAGAAGGCCAGCTGCCAGCGTTCGTTCTGTGAAGGGAAGCGGAGCAGGCGTTGGCACGTGACGAGAACTTCTGAGGCGGCGTCGCTCTTGCCTTCGCGGGCGAGTCCCTCGGCGAGGCGAAGGAGGACGTCCGAACCGATTTTCAGGGTGCGGCGGCTGAGGACGTCTTCTGCCCGTTTGACCGCCAGATGAGCTTCATCGAGGCGGTTGAGACGCAACAGTGTCTGAACCAGGAGGAGGCAATGTTCGTCGCGGTTGACGAAGTTAGCGGTATTGGAGGCGAAGAACTTCGCGGTGTCTTCGAGATTGTCACCGGAGGCGACGCGCAGGCGGCTGGAGATGGTGATCAGATCGAGGGGATCGACATCACTGCGCTGCTTCTGCCGTTCCATTTCGTCCTCGGCCAGTCGCGCCGAGGCCTTGTCATTGTCGCGCCAGGCTTTTAGGGCCAGCAGCAGGGCTCTTTGGATGCCCATTTGCGAAATCAGATCGGGATCGCCTTGGTACAAGGCCTTACTGCGGTCAATCAGATCGGCTCCTTCGAGCAGGGAGCCTTCGGCTTCCATGACCCTGATTTCCGCCTGCAGGGCGGCATAGCGACGCTTTAATGAGCCGGCGCCGCTGCCGTAATTGCGGGCCATTTCGGCGGTGAGAGCTTTGCCGGCCTCGATCTGGCCCATGGCGAGGAGGTTTTGCACTGCGTTGTAGAGGTTTTGCGACACCAGATCGGGGTCGTCGCTGCGCCTTGCAGCCTCTTCGTAGAGCCGTGCCGCTTCATCATTGTGATTGCGTCTTTCTTCCAGCTCCGCCCGCTCGGTCAGCGGGTTGCTGGCGTCCGGCGGCGGCACAGCCGGGGCGGTCACCCACGCCATCAAGGCGGAGCTCAGCCAAGCCATTCCTGCTGGAGGAGGCACGGAATTCAGCTGCGGAGTTTGCCGATGCGGCGCAGCACGGCGGTGACTTCATCGACCTTGCCACCGGTTTCCTGCGACAGGCGACGGGTGTCTTCTTCGAGGCGGACTTCGAGCGTTGCCATGGCGGGGGAACGCTGCTGCTCGATGTGGCGGCCGACTTTTGTGCGAGTCATTTCTTCGTTCACACGGCGGTAGTCGTTGACCAGGTCGACCGGCTTGCGCGAGTAGAGCAGGCTGACGCTGACGCGCGGCACTTGCAGGGCCGGATTGCGGACGACGCTGTAGTGCGGTTGGACTTTTTGGGCGGCGAAATGGTCGAGGATGTTGTAGAACATCGCAGCATCGTGGCCGGCGGGGATTTCGAGCAGGAAAAGGGCTTCGATCGGGGCGTCGGGACGGAGTAGCAACTCGTTGTAGTGCTGATCGATCTGGTCGCCGAACCAACGGCTGGAATCGTAGTCGAAGCAGCTGAAGTAGTTGAAGAAGGACTTCTGGCGGAAGGCTTTGAAGTCCTCGGGGTCGATGTGCCCTTCGAGCAGTTCCAGGGTGTCGCCCTTGCCGGGGATGGCGTCGAGCTGGGCCAGCGATTCGGCGATCATCTTGTTGAACGCGTCTTCGGTCAAGCGCTTCTCGAATTTAAGGCGGTTGCTGACCAGGATGATGTTGCCCGTGTTGCCGCTGTCGACGGCTTTGCTGAGCGGGCCTTGCAGGAATTCGATGGTGTTTTCGACGTATTCGAGCGGCTCGCGCTGGCCATATGGCAGGACGATGACGAACTGGGTCCGGTCGGCTTCGGGGAGATCTTTCCAGCTGGCAAAGGTTTCGAGCAATTGGGCGCTGATGCCGTTGCCGGTGCCGCCGCCGGAGGAGGCGATGACGGTGTTGCCCTTGGTCATCGGCAGGAGCTGAGCGCGAACCTGGTTGAAGGCGGCGCGGCCGAGCTGGGGATCCTTGCGGGAGCCTTTGAGCTCGCCTTTTTCGGTGCTCGCGAAGGCGTGAATCTTATGCGTCACCGGCAGGCGCGACAGCTCCGCTTCGCTGACGTTTACCGCTGCGTTGTTGCCGCCGATTTGGGCTGCTATGCGGCCGCCCGCTCCACCAATGCCGATTACCATAGGTTTATCCTTCAATGCTTTGTGATTTCTCTAGGCTGTATTTGGCGCTCGCCGCGAGGCGCTGCAGCGCTTGCGCGCCGAACTCCGTCAAATACAAGTTCTTGCGGTTGCTCTCCCCGCGCAGGTCGACGAAACACAGTGCCGCTAAAGCCTCGACAAAGGCCACTGCACTCTGCTTGGTCCGCGTCACTCCACAGGCCTTCAAATCATCGAAGACATTGGTCATGTTGTAGGCCTTTTTATGGTCCTCCCCGAGCGCTGTCCAATACAGCACTAAGAAATGAGCCCGTTCCAGCCCCGCGATCTGTTTGTTGAAGAGTTCTTCCATAGCCCGCAAACTAGTCCTAGCTGGGGCTTTGCCAAGTCTCTAGTGTAGCGAAGTCTATTATAGTATGATGATTTTTCAGTAGTGCACTATAGTGTAGTATAGTGCAGTTTGTTGGTTTTGAGCTTGGCTTGCGCTGGCTAGTTTAGGCGTGAAGGCAATACATAGTATAGTGTAGTACTGTACTAGGGGGCGGGAAGTTCAATTTTGTCGTACTGGCTTCAGCTGGATTGTTCATGCCATAGATTCAAGCCCAACGGAAATGAAGCCCAAAAAATGAGAGAAGGCATCAAAAAACGGGCAAAAACGCACGCGGAAAGACAAAGCCGGAGAAGATGCGGCTAGGCAGTAAAAAGCCGCTAAAAGGGCAGCTTTTAGCGGTCCATAGAAGACTGACATTGCGCCCAAGCCGCATCGAATCTCCCTTCGGCCCACAGGGTCCGCAAGGTGGTGGCGCCGTCGCGCTTCGCCAGGCGTCGTCCCTCGGCATCGGTGATCAGGGGGCAATGGTAGAAGGCCGGCGCCTTCCAGCCCAGGGTCTCGTAAAGCAGCAGCTGGCGGGCGGTGGAGAGGAGCAGATCCTGGCCGCGCACCACCTCGGTGATCCGCATCGCGCCGTCGTCGGCGACCACGGCCAATTCGTAGGAGGGAAAGCCGTCCTTGCGCCAGATCAGGAAGTCGCCGAAGTCCTCTCCGGCGACAAAGCTTTGGGGTCCGCAACGGCCGTCGACGAAGTCGATGCGGCGGCCATCGGGAACGCGGAAGCGCCAGTTGATTTCGCCCGGCGCCAGCGCGTCGCTACCGCTTCCTTGCAGTGGCCGCAAAGTGGCCGGGAAAAGGGCTTCGCCGTCGCTGCCGTGCGGCGCGGAGAGAGCTTCGGCAACGTCCTTGCGCGACGCCGAGCAGGGGTAGATCGAGCCGCTGCTCAGGAGGCGTTTCCAGACGATGAGGAACCAGTTCAGCCGCTCGCTTTGGCGGTAGGGTCCTTCCGGTCCGCCAATATCCGGTCCGGCATCCCACTCGATGCCGAGGCGTCGTAGATCCTCGATTGCGGCCGCCGCAAACTCCGGCTTACAGCGCAAGGGATCGAGATCTTCATCGCGATAGACGAGCGATCCTCCGGCCGCCCGCGCCCGTAGCCACGCGGTCCAGAAGGTGACCGCGTGGCCGAGGTGCAGGTAGCCGGTGGGTGTGGGAGCGATGCGGCCGCGGTAAGGCATTCAGGGGGTGTAGGGGTTGGAGGGGTTGTAAGAGTTTCAGGGGGCCCTTGCTCGACCCTGGGAGCGCGGCAGCCCTCTGCCGCTGTTTTTGTTCAATGGGACTCGATCGAGTTGTTCCCTGGGAGCGCCGGCTGCCAGCCGGTTTTGCCGCTCGTCGCGAAGCGACGGTTTGAGTGTAGCCGGGGGTTTTAACCCCCGGATAACGCCGCACCAGGACCGCCGTCGCGAAGCGACAGGATGACAAGGGGCAGTTTCATCTTGGCCACAGGCGTGATTCTACATAGTCGAAATATTCGGCAACTTTTAAAAAAAATATCGCCCCAGCCACTGCTTAAACTAACTTCCTGAATTGGCCCTGTCGGAGCAAATAAAACGGAGATTTTGATTCTCTCCGGAAAATCACCGGATTGAACCATGACTAAAAGACTATTCAGTTCGGATAATGCTTCTTCTTGGTTGCGCCATGAGGACCAATCAAAATTATTGTCTTCGAGGGACAAAAGCTCAATCGAAGATTCAAGAACATGGATTAATAGGTTATGGGGATTTGTGAACCATTTTCGTCTTGCAAGTAGTTGTTTTGTGATAGCAAGTTCCATGATTGCGGCGCTCCTATGTTGCTTGACACAAAATCTTCATACCGCCCTTTCAGGGCTCGAATTCTTCTTTCTTGAACCCGGGGTTACACCTCGTCCCTCGGCTCCACCCCGGGCTGAGATCAGGCTGCCCCGTTGGGGCAAACAAACCGGCTGGCAGCCGGCGCTCCCAGGAAACAAAAACACCGCACGGAGTGCGGCGGTCCCAGGGGGAAGGAGGCTCACTTGAACAGCGTCGCCATCAGCGCCTTCTGGGCGTGGAGGCGGTTTTCCGCTTCGTCCCAGATCACGGAACGAGGGCCGTCGAGGACTTCGGCGGTGACTTCCTTGCCGCGGTAGGCGGGCAGGCAGTGCATGACGATGGCCGACTTGTCGGCGTGGGCAAGGAGCTCGGCGTTGAGCTGGAAGGGGCCGAGGGCCGCAAGGCGCTCGGTGGCTTCGGCTTCGAAGCCCATGGAGACCCAGGTGTCGGTGTTGACGACGTGGCAGTCCTTGACGGCCGCGACGGGGTCGTCGGTGACGATGATCTTGGAGGTGTCGACCCAGCTCGGCAGTTGCGAGAAGTCGGGCTGGTAGCCCTTGGGTCCGCCGAGGCGGAGCTCGAAGCCGCAGAGCTGCGAGGCGAGGATCCAGGAGTTGCCCATGTTGCAGGCGGTGTCGCCGAGGAAGCTGACGCGAAGGCCCTTGAGGTGGCCGAACTTCTCGATCACGGTCTGCAGGTCGGCGAGGAGCTGGCAGGGGTGGAAGCGGTCGGTGAGGGCGTTGATGACGGGGACCGAGCAGGCTTGGCCGAAGCTGGCAATCTGGTCGTGGGCGTGGCCGCGGATGACGATGCCGTGCAGGTAGCGGGAGAGGACGCGGGCGGTGTCTTCATAGGACTCGCCGCGGCCGAGCTGGAGGCCGTGGCTGTCGAGGTAGAGGGGGGAGCCGCCGAGTTCGTTGACGCCGACCTCGAAGGAGACGCGGGTGCGGGTCGAGGACTTCAGGAAGATCAGGCCGATCGACTTGCCGGCGAGGGACTTCTGCTCCTTGCCGCGATTCTTCTTCATCCAGGCGGCGAGTTCGAGCACTTGGGCAAGCTTGTCGGCGCCGAGGTCGCCGAGGTTCATCAGGTCTTTGGACATGGGGAGCTCAGGTTATTTAGATTTTGGAGTGGGGAAATCTTGAATTAAAGCATCAAATAGCTCCTGACTATCGTTAAGGCCACCATTTTTCTCGCACACCCATTGCTTGGTGCTTAATTTCTCGCCCATCCTTTTTTTGGGTAAGCCATCAGGCCTTGAAACCAACGGAAAATTTTCAACTCCCAATGATCTAATGTGCTCATCTTTAAGTTCAATATCGGCATATTCTTCGACTTGAATAATTCTGATCGCAACATCAAAAATAGTTTTTCTGCTGGGTTCATATCGTTTATGTGGAAGGATTAAGTTAAAGATTGACTCTACGGTTTCATATGTCTTTTTAATGCCAGACTTCCTTAGTCTTTTTACTAAGTTAACAAGAAGACTTTCGGATTTGCTCTCGTATTCCTGATTAATAATAGAATCTAAATCTGTATCCAAATCGGGATTCATGCTAATAATCCTTTGCGCAGGGATCTCCTCAGTTACAAAAGGAACCGCCGCTTCAGTCAGCACGCCTTCCAGCACGTCGATGGCCTTGTCGGCATCGGCGAGCGAGATGTTGAGGGGCGGCAGGAGGCGGAGGGCCTTGTCGCCGGCGGCGAGGATGAGCAGGTGTTTGGCGCGGGCGGCGGCGACCAGATCGGCGGGGGTTTTGGTGATCTCGATGCCGATCATCAGGCCGCGGCCGCGGACTTCGGTGATCAGGTGCGGGAAGCGCTCCTGCAGGCCGTTGAGGCGCTCGAAGATGCGGGCGCTGACGCGGTGGACGTTGTCGATGACGCCTTCGTTTTCCATGGCGCTCATGACGGCGAGGCCGGCGGCGGTGGCGAGGGCGTTGCCGCCGTAGGTGGTGCCGTGCGACAGGTAGGGCAGGGTGCCATCGAGGTGGCGGGCGAGGACGAAGCCGCCCAAGGGGAAGCCGTTGCCGATGCCTTTGGCGAAGGACATGATGTCGGGAGTGATGCCGCTGTGCTGCCAGCCCCACCATTTGCCGGTGCGGCCCATGCCGGCTTGAACTTCGTCGGCGAGGAGGAGGAGATTGCGCTCGTCGCAGAGTTTGCGGAGGGCGCGCAGGTAGTCGTCGGTGAGGGGCAGGACGCCGCCTTCGCCGAGGATGGATTCGCACATGATGGCGACGGTCTTCTCGGTGATCGCGGCTTCGAGAGCGGCGAGGTCGTTGGCGGGGACGTGGGTGAAGCCGGCCATGTCGGGGCCGAAGCCTTCGCGGTATTTGGCGCGGCCGGTGGCGGCGAGGGCGGCGAGGGTGCGGCCGTGGAAGGAGTCGTGCAGGCAGATGATGTCATGGCGGCCGCCATGGGCCCAGCCCCAGCGGCGGGCGGCTTTGATCATGCCTTCGTTGGCTTCGGCGCCGGAGTTGGAGAAGAAGACCTTGCCGTCGAAGGAGTGACGGACGATCTGCTTGGCGAGCTCGGGGGCGTTCTCGTTCATGAAGACGTTCGAGGTGTGAACGAGGGTGGCGGCCTGGCGGGCGATGGCGGCGGTGACGCCGGGGTGGCAGTGACCGAGATTGCAGACGCTGATGCCGGCGGCGAAGTCGAGATATTCCTGGCCGGCGTCGTCCCAGAGACGGCAGCCAATGCCGCGTTTCATCAGGATAGCGGGCTTGTAGGTGGGGACGATGTAATCAGTGAAATCCTGCTTCGTTTGTGCGGCGCTCATCTGCGGGGCTCCCGGGCTCTAGGGTTGTTGTCAGACCGGGAAAATAGCACCATGCAAGCGCGACACCAATGCCAATATGCGAGATGACCGAATTTCCTCTTGGAGGACGGATTTCACTCTTCTGTCAGCCCACGTCCATCCTCCTCTTCCGGTGGATGCAGGCACCTGAAAGCGCGGCAGAAGCTCCCGAAAATGGACGAATCGAGCTCATTATAAAATTTAAACTACAGAAATTCAATGACTTAGTTTAAGTGGAAGAGAAGATTTAACAATAAATTGCTAAAGGACGTCAACAACCCAAACCCAGCCAGGAGATCCGCCATGAAAATGATCATCGTCACTGCCAGCTTCGCCCTCTTCACCAGCACTGCCTTTGCGGAAGACGCCAAGCCAGCCGCCAAGGTCGTGGATGTCAAAGCCGCGAAAGAACTGCTCGCCAAGACCGACTGCAACGCCTGCCACAATGCCCGCCAGACCGGTGTCGGCCCTTCCTACAAAGCCATGTCGAAAAAAATCGGTGCCGATGAAGCCAAGATGACCAAGGCGATTGAAGCGGTGGTCAAAGGATTCTCGGGCGCAGCCACCTATGAAGGCGCGATGATGCCGCAAGCGATGATGCCGGCTCACCCTGCCGTGAAGGCCGAAGAAATCGAAAATCTGGTTCGCTACATGGTTCAAGCCGGAGCCAAATAAGTTACTCATTTTTCCCCGTTCGCGAGCCCGGAATTCAGGAGCCGGGTCTGCGGCGGGTGGGAATCTTTTGATTTCTCGTAATATATACACCAAGAGGTTGATCATGAAAACTTGGATGAACGCTTCGCTTTTCCTCGCCCTTGCAGTCACCGCTTCAGCGCAAGCACCCGCCGTCGATCCGGCCAAGGCTCCCGTCCCGGTCAAAAGCGCTGAGGCCAAAGCCGCGCCGCAGAAGGCCGAGAAATTCCAGGAGATGTTCACCAAAGGCCAGGCCGACGGCCAGATCCGCCTGCGCTACGAATATGTCGACCAAGATAATGGCAAGCCGCACTCCTGGGCCGTCACCTCGCGCTTGCGCCTCGGCTTCCGCACCGCTGAAATCGGCGGCCTGAGCTTCTACGGCCAGGGACATGGAAATGTCACACCCTGGGATGAATACTC
>JAYTMY010000064.1:0-6822 GCA_043748535.1 Lentisphaeraceae bacterium
TGTCGCCGATGCGGCTCAACCCTGGGCTAAAATCTGAAACCCCTTTGGGGTCAAGCAACAGTTGAGCTCAAACAAGTTCGACAGCGGTTTTTAGGTTCATTCGGTTCTTGATTCTGGTTCTGCCGGGACCGGCAACTTGTTCACCAAAATCGGATTTTGATTGGCGAAAGAGCCTGGTTTGACTACCAAGTTTCCGTCAAACTGGATGTTCGAACTGAGAGTGATCCAGGCCACCATGTCTTTAGGGATGTGGTAGTTGCTGCCATTGTCTGGCGACTTCTCCTGCAGGGGTCTGAGGAAGCGGTTATTGCGCACCGTCAGCCCTGCGACGGAAGACACCACGAGATGTGGTCCCGCACCTCCCTCGATGGTATTCTCTTCGATGACGACATCCTTGAACACAGGCATGCGGCGCAGCTCGTAGGTGCCACTGCTGCAGGTCAAGGAAAGCTGGCCGGCCTGGCTGGACCAAGGCGCGGGACAGAACCAGCCGGCGTTGCGGATGATGTTGCGGCGGATGGTGAGCCCCTCGATCCCGGCAGCTGATGAGTTCGGCACTTCCGGGCAGACAATGAGCGCATGCGGAGTGTCGAGGAGGTTGTCTTCCATCAGCCCGCCAGCCTTGAGCAGGATCCGCCCGGGACTGTGGATCTTGTTGTTGCGGAAGACGAAACCGTTGCCCATGCGATCGGGGCTGTAGACGCTGACACCCGGCACAAGGTCGCAGGGTCGGTCCAAAGTGACAATGATGCAGGCCGGCCCGAGCTTCCAGGTATCCCAGCTTTGGGCCGCATCAAGCTTGGCGAGAATTTCTGGGGCGAGGCCCGCCTTGGCGCGTTGCTGCACCTGACGGGAGACGATGCGCCACTCCGGGCTATCGAGGCCGGTGCGCAGGCGGTCACCGATCTGGACACCAGCGGTGTTTGCATCGCGGCTAGACAAAATCAGCGTCGAACCTGAACCGCCGAGGACGAGGTAGTCGGACGACTGGACGCTCCAGGAGTCGTCGCCAGCGTCGCGGATCTCGCACAACTCGATCGTCGGTCCCTGGCGCAGCGTCTTGCTCTGGAAGGCATCCCAGCTGGTGCTGAGCAGGCGTTTTTCCGTCGCTCCGGCGGGCTTGGGGCCGGGAACGATGCGGCAGCCACGGAAGACCGAGCCGCCCTCGCCATCGACTTCGACTATGCCCATGCCGGGAGCGCTGTGTACGGTGACGTTTTCGAAGAGCATGTGAGAGCAGCTATCGAGGGTGACGGCGTGGGGAGCCCCGGCCTCCTGGCCAGTGCTGAGGGAGACTAGGTCGCCGACTTGCGCAAACTTGCCGAGGTCCTTTAACTGCACCTGGACGAGGCCGTCTTCGATCATGAGGGCCTTGGAGCCCCAGAGGAAGGGCATGCCTTTCTTGCGGAAGCGAGTCTTCCGATCAAGGATCTCCACCCGCGAGTACGCCTTTTTCGGGTAGCCGGCATGAAGCCTGACGTCGATTGCTGCGCCGTCGGCGGCGAGAGCTATGACTTCCCCTTGAGTAAAGGGTAGGGGATCGTAGTCGATGGTCAGGCCGCGTAGGATGACGCCGGAGCATTCGTTGAAGGCGATCGCCCGCATCAGCTTGGTGCCGGTCATGGTCACGCCGTCAGCGACGATTTCGACGTCCTTGAGGCCGTGCAGGGTCCAGAGGATGCCGCTGTCTTTCACGGGGTCGATGCGGTAGTTTCCTGGAGGAATGACGATGCGCTTGTCGCCGCGCCTGAGGGCCTGTTCGACGACGGGGCGGAAATCGCCGACGACGTCAGTGGGCTGAGGTGTCGGGACCGCTGATGTCTTGAGGCAGCCGAACAAGCTGATGAAGCAAGCGATCAGGCTCAGGAGGAAGCGCAAGGCTGACATAGAGGCGTCCTGGGTTGCAAATTGTCGGGCTAACCGAGTTTACTGTGGAATCCGCCCATGGCCTCGCCACAGGCTGGGCAGCGCCAAGGACGCCATTGTAGTCCGAAATCCGAGCAGCGCAAATGGCCTTGGCTTCGCCGCCGCCTAGGGTGAGCGATGCCGGGTGAGTTAGGGTCTGCAGCGCCCTGCTCGCGCGGCCAAAAGACGAACCCCACTCCGCCCTCCACTCGTGCCTTGCTACGGGCTGCGGGGTTTGGCCTCGCTGGCGCTGACCCTAACCCTGGCCGGATCCGGCGCTATCTAGCTTCAATCACATCCGCTCAGCATGCCGAAGTCATGCGCCGATCTTCGTGTTCAATGCCCTGTTTTGCCATGGTGGAGTTCAGCACTTGCCACAGAAAACTCGGTTGTCCCTGAAAAAATCCTCCAGGATGAGGGCCCGCTTGCGTGATCCTGCTGACCCCGCCCGAAGTGACGGAGCGCCTCGCGATCGGCCGTCGTCATTATGCTGAAGCGCAGATGAAAAAACCGAAATTAGCCGATCCTCGGTGGCGGTAGACCGGTGCTTCTCCCTGAGGTTTTTTGGGACCGGGAGCATCGCTGAAGCCCGTCGAGAAACCAGCTGACAGAAAGAAGTTTTCTCAGCCTCTCAATCTCGCGGATTCCGCAAACAAGTGTTAGTTTCTTTGTGGAAATGAATCAACCCGCAACGAGACGCCTCATGAGCCCCGAACAACTCCGCCAAGGTTTGCAACAGCACTTCGGTTTTGAAGATTTCATGGAGGGTCAGCTCCCCGCCGTGAGCGCCGTCGCCACCGGCAAAGATGTCCTCGTCGTCATGCCCACCGGCGCTGGCAAATCGCTCTGTTACCAATTGCCCGCCCTCCTCCGCCCGGGCTACACCATCGTCATCTCGCCCCTGATCGCGCTGATGAAAGACCAGGTTGACGCTCTCAACGCACGCGGCATCCCGGCGGCGCGGATCGATTCGACCCAAGATATCTACACCCAGCGCGAAGTCATCCAAGGCGCCCTCGCCGGCCGCATCCGCCTCCTCTACGCCAGCCCGGAACGGCTGCGGGCTCGCGGCTTCCGCGACATGATCGCCGCCAATCCGCCGTCGCTGCTGGTCATCGACGAAGCCCACTGCATTTCGCAATGGGGCCACGACTTCCGCCCCGATTATTCCCGCGTCGGCGAATTCGCCACCGCCTGCCGCGTCCCGCAAGTCGCCGCCTTCACCGCCACCGCCACGCCGCTGGTCCGCGATGATATCCGGGCCCAACTGCGCCGCACCGACATGCTCACCCTGGTCAGCGGCTTCACCCGCCCCAACCTCGCCTTCAGCGTCCTCGAAGCCGAATCAGTCAAGCGCAAGGACGAAATCCTGCGCGAATTGTTGACCGAAAAGAAGCCGACGATCATCTATTGCTCGACCCGCAAACAGGTCGAATCCCTCGCCGAAAACCTCGGCATCAAGGGCTACCACGCTGGCATGGGCGACACCGCCCGGACCGAGTCGCAAGAGTGGTTTCTCAAAGATGCCTGCCCGGTTCTCGCCGCCACCAACGCCTTCGGCATGGGCATCGACCGCTCCGATGTCCGCCGCGTCATCCACTACTCCCTGCCGGCCTCGCCGGAGGCCTACTACCAGGAAGCCGGACGCGCCGGACGCGATGGCGAAACCGCCGATTGCATCCTGCTCTGGTGCTTCATGGATCGCAAGATTCAAGAATTCCTGATCGAGATCGGCTCGCCCGACGAGGCAAGCGTCCGGGCTCTATGGAAAGTCCTGCGTCAACGCCGGATGAGCAGCGGCCCCTTAGTCGAAGAACCTCAGGACGCCTTGGCAAAAGCTGCCGGCCTCAAGGGCGAGCAGCAGGTTTCCGGCGCCCTCAAACTGCTCGAACGCGCCGGCTTTGTCGAGCGTTCCGCCCGCGGTGGTGGCCGTGGCGTCCTGCGGGCCCGCGCCCCTCTGCCGCAGTGGCAGGAGCGCGCTGGCGGACCGCGCACCCAGCGCAGCATCTTCATCGGCCAGGCCTTGCGCGAATGGGGCAGCAGCCTGCCCGACGGCGTCGCCGCTTCCTGGGAAGATCTGGCGGAAATTTCCGGTCTCACCCGCGAGCAATTGCCCCGTGTCCTCGACGCCCTTCGCGGCGACAACCTGCTCGACTGGACCCCTCCCTTTTCCGGACGCGGCATCGCGGTGCTGCGCGAAGATGCCGAGCCCAGCGGCATCGACTACGGCGCGGTGGAGAAGAAAAAGCAGCTCGATGTCGAACGCCTCGGCGCCATGATTGCCTTCTCCCGGGCTCGCGGCTGCCGCCAAGCGCAACTGATCAGTTATTTCGGCCAGGAAGTGAAGGGCTGGCGCTGCCACGCCTGCGATCGCTGCCGCGAAGCCGAAGGCAGTCTCACCGCCCGCGAAACCGGGCCGCAGGAAATCGCGGTTTTGCAGCTTCTTCTCAGCGGCGTCGAGCACCACCACGAACGCATCGGCCTCGCCAAACTCGCGCTTGTCCTCGCCGGCAAACGGACACAGCAGACTCTCGAATCGCGCCTCACCGATTCCCCTCACTTCGGCAAGCTTAAATTCCTCGATGAAGAAACCATCATCGCCACCTTCGAATCCCTCGAAGGCAGCGGCTTTGTCGGTCGCAGCAGCGGCCGTTATGCCTTGGTCGAAATCACCAGCCGGGGACGCGAATTCAACCGTCATCCCAAACCCTTGCGTCTCGCCTTGCCGGAATTTGCGATCCCCGCTAAAAAGGCGGAAGCGTCCAGCCGCGCGACGCCGGTGGAAAAACGTGCCGCCGCTGTAAAGCTTGCGCCGGTTTTCGATCGCGAGCTGTTTGAAGCTCTGCGCGATCTCCGCAACCGCATCGCCGCCGAAGAGGACCTGCCACCCTTCATCATTTGTCCCAACTCTGCACTCGAAGCGGTGGCTGCCGCCCATCCTCGCGATGCTGAAAGCCTTGCCAAGGTGAGCCTCTTTGGTCAACAGCGGACCGAGAAATACGGCGTCGCCTTCCTCGCCGTGCTGCGCAGCTGAGGCAGTAACACCGCCCCGGCCAGAGTTTTTCCCGTGACGGGATCTTGAAGCCCCGGTGCTAAGGCAATCCGCGCAACTGGACCCGTGACAGCGTCCGCGATAAGTGCGATACAAGGAAACGCGCCCTGGATCTCCCAGGGCGCGTCTTGATTTCTGAAGCGACTCAGATCAGGGGATATAGCTGACGGTGATGTTGATGGTGGTGGTGGTGTAGTCGCCGAAGCTGTCCGTCGCAGTGAGCAGGAAGCTGTCGGCGCCGGTGTAGTTGTCCTCCGGAGTGTAGGTGTAACGACCGCCGTCGAGGACGACGCTGCCGTGGGAGGGTGCAGAGGCGCTGAAACTGAGGTTGGCGATGTCGCGGTAGATGAAGATAGTGCCATCCCCTTCTGCGCTGGAGACGAAGAGATTCTGACCATCGGGAGAGAGCTTGTCGCTGATCGCCAGGACGCCTTCGGGGGCGTCGCCGGTTTTCATCACTTGGACGAAGACCGGGGCGAGCGGGTTGCTGATGTCGTAGGTCATAACCGCGTCGGCACGCTCCAGGCCGATGCTGGCATAGGTGCGGCCGGCGATGGTGAAGATGCTGACGCCTTCGGGCTCGACGCCCTTGTTGTCGCTGCGGGTATCGTCGTAGAGATCGGGACGCAAGGCGAGGAGCTTGGCTTCGAGATCGTTGCCGCTGTCGAAGACTAGGGCACCGGTGTCGCCATCCCAGATCGAGAAGGAGCGTCCGCCGAAGCTGTAGATCTGATCGTAATCGCCATCGCCATCGGTATCGCCGAGGTCCTTGACGGCAACGAGGCGGCCGAGCTGGGCGTCGGTTTTGAGGGTGGCGGCGGTGGGGTAGGCGGTCGGATCGAGAGTCATGGCGGAGACTTTGATTTCGTCGTCATTGAGGCTGCCGGCGTAGTCGCGGGTGTCACCTTCGTTGGCGGAGATGATGTAGTCTTTGCCGCCGATCTTGACTGAGGCGATGGCGTCTGGCATGTAGAGGCCTTTCACCGGCACCGTTTTGAGGGTGTTGGTGCTGTCCTTGTCGCTGGGGTCCATCGAGTTGATTGTCAGGCTGTGGTCCTTGTAGCCGAGGCCAAAGACATTGGTGATGGTCTTGGAGGCGAGGTCGATACGGGCGATGGCGTTGTTTTCCTGGAGGCTGACCCAGGCGGTTTTCGAGTCGGCGGAGACGGTGATGTACTCGGGCTCGATGTCGGCCGCGAAGCTGGCGCCGGGCTTGATCCGGAAGCCGCTGGCCTTGAGGCTGGCGAGCTGGCTTTCGAAGCTGGCGAAGTCGAGCGTCGTGGCGGCGTTGCCGTTGGCGGTGTCGATGAGAGTCACCGAGCCAATGGGGTCGAACTGGTAGTTGGTTTCCGGCTCGCCTTCGTTGGCGCTGAGGATCCAGCGGCCGTCGGCGGAGAAGGTGACCATGTCGGGCAAGGTGCCGGCTTCGATGAAGGCCGTCTGAGCAAGCGTTGTGGTGTCGTAGATACCGATGCCACCTTTGATCGGCAGGACCTTGCCGGTGTCGGCGAGGGTGACGCCGGGAGCGGCGATGATGGCGAGCTGGCCACCTTCAACGAGGGTGGAGGAGCTGACCGGTCCGCCGCCGAGCGAGTGGGCCTGGATGCTGCTGAGGAAGACCGATCCGGCGGCTTTGCCGAGGATCGTCGAGACATCGATGATGCCCGAGGTTTCCCAGTTGCCTTTGTCGGCCGGGGCGCTGTCGGTCTGACCGGCGGGGATGGCGCTGCGGTCGACCTGGGCGACGTAGGTGAGCTCGCCGGTGACGGGATTGAGCTTGACGATCGAAGCTTCGCGCTTATTGGCGGCGTCGCTGGCGGTGAAGAGGCTGGTGATGCTGCGGTCTTCCTGGATGTAGAGATTGC
>JAYTMY010000065.1:0-30202 GCA_043748535.1 Lentisphaeraceae bacterium
TGTCGCCGATGCGGCTCAACCCTGGGCTAAAATCTGAAACCCCTTTGGGGTCAAGCAACAGTTGAGCTCAAACAAGTTCGACAGCGGTTTTTAGGTTCAGGGGTTAAGCGGCGCCGTCGCCGGAGCCGAATCGCCCGCTTCTTCCAAGCGCCTGACATGGTCCTTCTTGAAGTGCAGGGCGGACCACAAGGCGGGCAGGAAGAAGCAGCCATTCAAGACCAGAGAGAAGACGCCGTATTGGGAGTTGATCGAGATCGCCACCATGAGCAGGAAACTGGCGATGATCAGGCCCGGCGCGGTCATCGGATTGGGGCGAGCCAGGCCGTAGAGAACCAAAGCAAAAGCGGCAAGGCATAGGCCGATGAGCCCCTGATGGACCTTGCGATTGTTTTGCGCCGCCTCAAAAGCCGTCAGCTGCGCGATGAAATCAGTTTCGACATAGTGATAAATGGCGGCAAAATTGACCGAGTTGACCGTCGTGGCCTCTGCCACTGGTAGAGGCAGGCGATGCACAAGAGGAAGCTCCCGGAAGACGCCCATCCACACACAGAAAGCTAGTTGCAAAGGCAGAAGAAGGCAGAGGAAGCGGAGATAGCTGATAGCAAAATTGTGCCGGAATTGAGCTTGAGTCATCTTGATTCCCTTGTTCTTTTGGGTTGTTTGTAGTAAGAATATGGCTCCAAAACCTCTCTAATGGCAAGCTCTCCAAGGCCGTTTTTCTGGAATTATTTTAATCTAATGGCGCCGCGTGCCACGAGTTTATCATTTTTATGCATCTTGCTGCTGATCTGTGGGCTAACCGGATGGGGATTGGGCGAGTCACCCCGATTATAGAAGTCGATTGGGAAGTGGGAGTTGACAGCTGCGGCTCATAAAATTTTCCGGCCTGCACGACGAATCAAGAGCGCAGCTCCGGTGTGATGGGTGTTCTGAGTCCCTCATCCTCACCCATTTGCCAAGTGGGGCTGATCTTCGCCTGGGCGGAACTTTCGGGAGAAGTACAGGGAAAAGCGGTGAATTTGGGAGGAGGCGTGGTGGCCATGAAAAAACCTTCAAGCTGCTTAGCCGTAGTTTTCGCCATTAGCGTCGACATCTCGCAGCTTTATCCCCTCATAAATCCTTAAAAATCAATATTCAGCGCTTCGCTTCAGCTGGCAAATGGCGCCCGAAAAAATCGGCCACCAGCTGCAGGCTGTCGGCCTGATAAAAGATGGGGCCACCATGCGGGGCGCCAGGGATGATTTTCAAGGAGCTGTCGATTTTCGCTGCTTGTAGTGCCTTGTGAAAGCTTTCCGACTGCTGCAGCGGCACCAGCTCGTCTTGGTCGCCATGGACGATCAGAAAAGGCGCGGTTTTTCCTGCCTGGACGTAATAGATCGGGCTGGCCATTTTGGCCAGTTCGAGCTTGCTCGACACCGGGCCGCCGAACAGTTTCGCAGCGGCGTTTTTCGGGTCCTGCGGGTCGAACTTCTGTGGCGAACCATAACGCAGAAAATCGGTCGGGCCAAACCAGTCGACGACGCATTGCACTTCGGAGGATTGATCGAGATGCTCGCCGACATCAAAGGCTTTGAACTGCTTGGTGGTTCCCAGCAAAGCGGCCAAATGGCCACCGGCGGAGCCACCCCAAACCCCGATGCGTTTGGGATCGATGCGATAGTCCTGGGCATGAGCCCGCAACCAGCGGACCGCGGCCTTGCAGTCCTGAATCTGCGCCGGGAAAAGCGCCGTCTGGCTCAAGCGGTAATCAAGGCTGGCGACGACATAGCCCTGGCCGGTCAAAAACTTCGCCGGACACTTCGATTTGGTGCCGCCTTCCCAGGCGCCGCCGTGAATCCAAATGACCAAGGGATTCCGCAACTTCCCTTCAGCCGGCAGATGCAGGTCCAACTTCTGCAGGGGATGGCCATTTTTGACATAGGCCAGATTGAGCTCTTCTTTAGCCTCGGCCGCCGCCGCCGCCTGAACCGGGCTGAGAAGGAAAAGCATTAGCAAGAAGAGGGTGAATTTCATTTGAGTTCCTGAGTCGGCAAAGTGCGGAGCGTCATCGGCTGCTGCATCGGCAGGAGATGCGGCGCGTGGATGGGGTAGAGCCCGGTCTTGCCGGGCGGGGTCCAGTATAGACTCAGGAAGTCCTCGGACCAGCCGTTTTTGAAGAGCTTGGACGAGTCGGCGCCCGGGGCGCCTTGTTCCATCAGGATTTCAACCCGGTATTTGCGTCCGGCTTGGAGGTCGATCTTGAAGGTGTCGGTGCCGTAGCGGTCAGGGCCGCGCCAGCCGTGGGTGGTCGAGCTCGGATTCGCCGGCAAGGCGGAGCTTTCTTCGACGATCCAGATCTTGGCGGTGGAGGAATGGGTGCAGCCGAATTCATAGCTGCCGCTAGCCTCGGGAAGCAGCAGGCCGGAGAGACGGACGACATGGCCGCCGCCGAGGCGCCAGGGGGTCCGCAGTTCGTCGCAGAAACCTTTGTGCAACGGGCTCACGCGGTCGAAATCCGACGGCGACTTAGCGCCGCTGCCGAGCGGGTAAAGGGCGATGTTGACGCCGCCGCCGGAGACGTAGATCTTGAGCGAGTTGCGATAGAGGAAGCCGCTGCTGGACGTGGTCTCGTATTCGACTTCGGCGAGGCCGCTGAAGCCTGGATCGGGAGTGAAGGTCCAGTGTCCGGCGCTGCCGCTGGCGACCTGGCCGCCTTTGCGAACGCTGACCTTGCCGATCTTGCAGACGCCGTCGAAGCTGAGGGCGGGGCTCGCGAGGTCGATGTCGACCGGCAGACCGGGTTGGGTGGCGGCTTCGCTGATACCGCCGAGGGCGGGGCGGAAAACCGGCAGGCGCAAGGCCTTGGTCTCGGCTAGGGCGGCGGCGCTGACCGGCAGCTTGAGGCGGTCGACGAAGAATTCCCGCATGTCGTAGCCGGTGATGCGGGAGAAGCGGATCAACCACTGGTCGCGCTTGGCCGCATCGCTGCGGGGGAGGTGCTGCGGCGCCTGCTCTTCGTCGCGGGCGTAATCGGCGAAGAATTTCGCCCAGATGCCTTCGCCGAAAATGTGGGTCAGGAAGACGTAGAGTTCGCCTTCGGCAAAGGCGGGGAAGAGGTTTTCTCCGCCGTGGCTGGCGGGGTTGGAAGTGCCTTCGGCGGAGCGCAGCATCTGCCGCATCGACTCGTCGGCGTAGGGGCGCGAGCTGACCCAGCCGCTGCGTTGCGGGCGGATGGCGAGGGCGCGGGCGCCGCAGGTGTCGAAGATGGTGATCGTCTGCTCGAAGTTCTTGGTGTAGGGATTGTAGCCCCAGCTGTGGTCGGGACGCGATTGCGCCTGGTGCGCCAGCTCATGCGGGAAGCCGGCGCTGCTGATGAGGTCGCGGCTGGCCCCGGGACAAGCGAAATAGGTCTTAAACCAGTCGTGAGCGCCGTGGAAGGGATAGCCGGCCCAGGCGCCCGGTTCGACGTCGAGAACGACGCGTTCCGGCGTGTTGCGGCGCTCCGGGCAGCCGTTGACCCGATCGTAGACCTTGACCCAGTCTCCCCAATGACTGATCGATTCGGCCGGATCGTCGAAATCGCGGATCAAAGAAGACGGCATGGTGGCGGCGAAATAGGGGCCCCAGAGCTCGGCTTGCGGTCCCGGCAAATGACGGATCTTGTTGCGCCATTCTTCTAGGCTGGTCTTGCCGAGGATGAAGAGCGGCGCGGCGATGGCTCCCCGGATGTCAGCGCGGAAAGGCGCGGCGCCGCGCTGCTTCGGCGAGATCCGGTTGACGTCGCTGTAGAAGTAGACCAGTCCGCCAAAGGGCGACACCGCGCGGGTGACTTCGCTCTTGATGGTGAAATCGCGCTGCTGGTCACCCATCCGAGCCGCCCGTGGCTCAGCGCCGTTAGAGTAATCGCCGATGCGCAGGATCAGCCCTTGGCCGGCAAGCTGCGGCGGCACCAGGACTTGGATTTCCTTGCCGGCGACGGCGTAGCAGCCGGTGGGGATGTAGCCGCTCATCGAGGTGTCGATTTCAACCTGCTGCGACTCGATCAAAGCGGTCTGCGGCGGCACATAAAGCGTCGAGCCAGGAGTCAGCGCGGTGCGGTGCGGCTTGGAAGCCTCGGGAATCGGCAGTTGCAGGGCGTCGCTTTCGCGGCCGATCAGGTAGGCCGTCAGCTTGCCATCCTGCAGGCGTTTTGCCAAAGTCGGGGTCAGATCGCGCGCCTGATTGTAGGCGATCAGCTCGGCATCGCGCAGGCGCAGCTGGGCGTCGGCGGTGGTCCAGCCACCATTGAGCGCGTCGTCGAGCCAGCGGCCATCGGCCATCAGCGCCACGTCCTGATCTTCGGGAACGGGCTGTTTGGTGAGCAGCATCTGGATCAGCGCGCCGCCTTGGAAACGCGGCGTGCGGCGACCTGCTTCATAGCTGCCATCGACCCAGCCGTAGGCGAGAATGCCCGCCTGCGCCAGGAGGCCGGAGACCAGCGAAGGACGCTCCCGCTCGACGCCGATCAAGAGGCCTTTGCCGGCCAGACAGGCCTGGCACAGCGGCTCGACATCGTCACTCTGCAGATCGCGTTCATGGACGACGATGATGTCGGCCGTGGCGATCTGGCTGCGCCATTGGTCGCTGTTCGAGCCCCAGGCTTTGGCCTCGGGACTGCAGACGATCTTTGCTGTGCCGGGATTCATCCAGGCAAAGAGGTTGTTGAAGAGGCGGCCGGCGTCTTCGCTCAAGCGTCCTTGACCATCGAGCATCCAGGCGGGAACAGCGGCAATCCGACCTTTGCCCCAGTTGCCGAAGCCGGAGCTGGATTCGTAGCTGCTGCCGCCGCCGCGGCCATTTTTCAGATCGTAAAGCGCTGCGGTCTGAGGTCCGGCAGCGAGGATGCGGCGGCCGCGGGAAAAGTCGTCGGCCAACTTATTCACCCCTTCCAGCAACTGGCTGCGGATCTTGCCTTCTGCGAGCTCGGGGCTGACGACGAGGCGGAGCGGCGACGTGATCTCTTTGCCGGCGCAGCGGAAGCGGCAGGAGAGCTCTTCGCTGCCGGCCTGCGGCCCGGCCTGGAAGAAGACGATGCCACCAGCGAGTCGGCAGCTGCCGAGCTTGGAAGGAGTGATGCCGAGAAGGACCGGCGCATCGCCTTGCAGGCTGTCGTTGGCGAGGGGAGAGAAGGCGGTTTCGCGGCCGCAGACCGCATTGACCGTATCCGGGCGGAGCTGATGCTGATACGCCGGGGCAGAGAAATGCTGGACGGCGTCGCCGGCGACGGTGCGGCGGGAGAAGTTCGGGCCTTCCCAGGAAAGCTCGAAGGGACGGGGATCCGGCCAGCGTCGTCCAGCGACGAGATCGACCAGATAGATCTTGCCGGCTTGGAGCTGAACCGGCTCGGACACCTGGCCTTTTTTGTCCCAGTTCTTCAGGCGGCTGCCGGCATTGCACTTGATCACTTCTTGGCGCGCGCCGCCGGTCTCCTGCAGGTAGAGGCGTGCATGCGGGTCGCCGGCGTAGCTGAAGCGGTAGCTGCCGCTTTGCGCCGGGCGCAAATAAGCCCGGGCGCGGGTGAGGCTGAAACGCGGCGACAGGAGGCGTTTTTCGATGTCGAAATCGACCGAGCGGCAGACCAGATCCGGGGTTTGGGCCAGGGCGGTTTCGAGATCATCCGGGATGTCCTGAGCGGGGAAATCCCAGGTTTCGACCAAGACCTTTTCATCGATCTTGGGAAGCTCGAGCGGCTTGGTGACTACAGGTTTTGCGGACTCCGCACTGGTCTGGACGGCGGGATTTCGCGGCACCTGTCTGGAGATCAGGAAGTGCACGCAGAGGAGGACCCCTGCAAGTCCGAGGAGGAGCCAGAGAAGGCCGAAGGGCAGCGCCCGTCTGGGCTTTCTGGCCGGCGTCCGGGACTTGGCGGGCGGGGTGAGTTTGACTGGTGGTTTGTTGGTCATGTGGGCGGCTCCGGTTTTGGCTTATGCCTCACCGATTCGCGGCTCATTCAGAAATCTCGCGGACTAATTTGATCCTGTGGGTGTCACGCTGTATTCCAGCAATCAGTGCTAATGCGCCCAGCGAACAGACATAAAGCAGACGGTCAAGCGCGCCGACATGCCATTCGATGTCTCTTGTCGAAAAGGCGAAGCAAACAAGGAAGAAGAGCGGCAATCCCGGCCAAAACATTAGGCAGAGGAGGCGTTGCGGCGTTCGCAATCCAGCCCATTTCCACAACAGCAGCAGGGTCACGCCGAGGCTCAAGACGATTTGGCCGTCCCAATGCGGCTGATGCAGTGCTTTTAGCTCAATCCAAGCGTAGCGGATCTTGCCGGGATCGTATGCGGAAAGCGCAAAATCATGAACACCAAGCTCCAGCTGGTGGCAGATCAGCCGCCAAGGCAGAACAAAGAGCAGAGCTGTGAAAAAAACTGGCCGCCACGGGAAGGACTTGGCCGACTTTGCCCGCAGGGCGACAAAACCGAGTGGCAATAGAATCAGCAGCCAGCACAAGAGACCTTCCTGCTTGGTCCATGCCGCAGCACCAAAAAGCAGGAAGGACAGGGTTCTGCCGGACCCGGTTTCCTGACTCAGTGCGAGGGCAGGAATCAGACTCAGCAGAAGAAGATTTTCAGCGTAGAGCTGGGTGTTGACTTGTTCACTGGTCAAGCCAAGCTGGACAAGTGCCGTCAAACCGATGGCCCAAGGCCAGTCGAAAGCCAGTCGTTCCCGCAACAACCAAAGGCATTGACAGGCGACGCCGAGACCAAGTAGCAATTGCCCCCATTTGAGCGCCGCCGCACTATCACCACCACTCCACAGTTTGAGCCAATACAGGACCAGTGGCCAATGCAAGGGATATTCCGGGTGGCTCCAAGCTTGATCGTGATCTTGCAACTGCTGCCAAGGAATGTCTTGCGTCGCTCCCATCGCCTCGGCTTTTAAACCCCAGACGCCGAGGCAGGGAACCCCGATCTGGCCCTGCTGGACGCCGAGTTTGGCCATCGAAAACCAAGCACTACCAGCCAAGGAGATCAAAATCAGACAGACACACAGCTTTAGCCAAGAAACTTTCGGCCATGTGATTTGAAGTCGAATCAGTGCTTGACGATTCCAGCCGCTGAGGGCCAAAAGCAAAAGAGCACCCAAACCGCTCCACATCCCAAGACCCGCCACAAAGGAACCGAAAAACTCGCCCAAGCTGAGCGCTGCCAAGCCCAAAGGCCAAGCACAACAAACGCGTGTCGCGACACTGCTGCCGGGAAGTACGCGCGTGGCCCAAGGCCAAGCCGCCAAAGCCGGGAGTAGCAGGGCCAAAGTGGCTCCCAAACAGGGAAGCAAGATTTCATTTCCTCCGAACATAGGTCAAACCCGGAATGTCGACTCGTGTCCAATTACTAGATTTTTCGCCGGCAGCTAACAGGGCTTCTTCAATGGCGGTTTCATAGCCGGCCAAGCTTAGAATCGCACCACATCGCCGCCATTCTTCGGGGCCACCAACAACACAAACCGAAGGATGAATCACACCGCTGACTTGGCTCACCCAAGCCTCGCGCGGAGCGAGTTTACCTGTACTACCATAAAACCAAGCACAGCGGGAGGGTAAAGGCTGCAAGCCACGCAAGGACTGAAAACGTTCCTTCCGCACGAGAAAGCTATCGCCGCGAAGAAACTCATCACAGCTTTGCCGCCGCAGTTTTTGAACTTGAAACAGCCCCCAAGCCACAATCAGTAGACCCAAATAACTCAGTGACGACTTCACCATGCTGCAGGGACATCTTTTACTTTTATGCGCTTCTGTTTGAAGAGCCAGGGGATCAGATCGGGCTCGGCATAGGCCCAGTTCCACGCACTGTGGCCGCCTACACCTTGGTCGGTGTAGGTGCTGTAGTGAACCTCGCCGCCAAGGGCTTTGTACTTATCGAGAATCAAACCGCAGGCTTTTCGCACCTCTTCCTCGTCATTGCGGTTGACGAAGGCCCAAATTGCCAATTTGTGCGTCTTCTTGGTTTGATCAAGCAGTCGCGGATGCCCTGCACAAACAGGGATCAATCCAGCAAAATGACCGGGGAAATTATAGGCAATAGAAAAACAACCAGAACCGCCCGAGGATAAGCCGGTCAGATAAATCCGTTCTGGATCAATTCCTGGGTTGTCTTTGATCAGCTTGCTGATCAACTCCACCAAGGTCACTTGTGTGTCAGTCGGCTTATCGACACGGAAGGCAGCCATTTGCGGCATGCCGTCTTCATAGGTTTCGATGACTCCTCCCCAATGTTTACCTCCATTCAAACGCGGAGCCATAAAAAAGCAGGGTGCCTTTTTCTGATTCTCCGGAGAGATGAAGGTCATACATTGCGGATGTCGTAATTGGATGTTCTCGGCATTCTCATTTTGATCACCATAGCCGTGAAGAAAAATCACCAGAGGCACTTTTTTCGAGATGTTGGGCTTCGGTGTGAAGAGACGATAACGCAGGCTTTCTTTGCTGCCTGTGAAGGTTTCTTCCGCCGCGACTAGGGAGATGTATTTCTTGCACTCAGTAGAATAGGTTTCAGGATCGAACTTCCTTGCCCGTAAATCGCTTTTCTCTAAGCGAATTTTGAAGTCTGGAAGTTTAACTTCCTTTGATGATTGATTGGTCTTATCCACATTGTTATCGGAAGCGTTTAATAGTTGTGATGCGACAATAATGGATGCAATTAAAAATGAAAAGGGGCGCTTTACTATCATAATATCTAATTCCTTGATTGAACGGGAAAAAGCAATCATTATTTATGTTTAGATTGATCAGGCAAATAGTCACTCCCCAATGGAAGTCCATTCTGAGTTAATATCTTGCGCATTTGCTCGCTTATAAATTTTTTGTTTTTGTCGTCTTTGATTGCAGTTAACCATTTGTCCATTTTCTTAAGTTGCTCGATTTTATAAGCTTGAACATAATGAGTGCGAAGACCCTGAAGCCCATACAGGAAAAACATTGTATCCATATTGGCTTCATCCTGAATAAGAACCAAGCGGCCAGAAAAATATTTTTCGGCCTCGTCATTGAATCCATTATTAATGCATTTCAATACTTCTTGCGAGTCTTTTTCCACCGTATGAAGAATGATGCGGCTCTTCTTTTCATTTTCCATAAGATCTGTTAAATTTTTACGTTTCTCAATGTACGCAATAAATTTCTTTAGTTTTTTATTTTTGTAAATTGTGTACGCAGAAAATGAACAGTTGATTTTATCTGCGCATGCCAATTCCTCGGCTAATTTAAAATATTTATCTTCGTTCTCTTTGGTCTTCTCTCCTTCATTTACTATATAATAAAAGATAAGGTTCATTTTTTTTTCTTAAATCATTGGCTTTGCCTTCATTCATCGTCGCTATATAAGTTGGACTTATATCATTTTCAAAAAATCGGTTTAATTCCTCGTGATTATAGGAATCGGTCTTGCTCGCTAACGAGTGGATGTTAAGTTTAATTAGATTTGATATAGTAAATGTCGCATCTATACCATCGATAATATCTTTAATTTCAGTTGATATATTAGTTGGCTTCAGCTCGCCAGCACTTTCTGCTGCTAGAGGTAATGCAGGCGTATTAATTTGCGATAAAAAAAGCGTAATGGCTGCAATTGTGTTCATGTTAGAAATCTCCCTTTTTAACCCAAGTATATCCAGTGGAGCCATCGCAGACACCACAATCTTTGTCAAGACGTTGTAATGTCACGATTGCAGAACCCCCACCAGTCTTTGTTACTATCGCTTTAGCGCCGGTATTGTTGCTGCAAGGGGTGGTGCATGTCGTGCAAATAATAGTTCCAGCTTCAAGTCCTATATCAGCCGCGTCTAGGTCAACAGCCCCAACTTGATATCGGCAATAAGTGGCGGCAGGAGCACCCGGATCTGTAGGTTCAACTGCCTTCAGATTCAGCGACACAAGAGTTCCAGCGAACAAGCCGAGTGCGGCAATCGACAAAGGTTTCCAGATGGCTTTCATTTCAATTTTCCTTTTGGAGTTTTGGGGTCAGAGCAAACGAGGGAAGGAGCAAGCTGCCGGCGGCAAGGGTCAGGAGAATGTTGCGTGTCAAAGCCCAGATCAAACCTTGGCGGGTAGCGCTGACATCTTGATCCCAAGCTTCGATTTTTGCGGCACCGGAACATCCGCAGGGCCGAGGATGAGGGCGATGCATTTCGCGGACGATGAGGGGAATGGCGAAAGTCAAAAATGCGAGCAGGAAAGACAAGAGCAGTGGTCGCAGACGGGGTAGGAAAAGCAGGCCCAAGGCCGAGAGGATTTCAAACAGCGCCAAAGCCCGATGGGCCCAAGGAGAGAGCCCAATGAGATCGGAGAGAACCGAATAGGATTGGGGCGGGCTGATCATTTTGCTGAGACCGCAATACAGCAGGGTCAGCGCAATCGCGACAAGGAATAGCCTAGCGACGCGAGCTCGGGAGCTCGGGAGCTCGGGAGCTCGGGTTTGATCGGTAGGTGAGTTTGTTTCGAGATTCATGGGATCATCTTACTCATAGTTGAGGAAAAAATCAAAGAGCAAAGGCAAGAAAAATGAAAATTAGGGATCGGAAACAGAAGTTGAGCTCAGCGGCAGCGCTCTTCGGAGAAGCTGCAATCGACTTGAGCTGAAAGCATATTCGCAGGTCTTGAAGCACTCGATGGTTTTGACCAAGCCGTCGCGCAGGGCGATCTAGGGTTCCCAGCCGAGAGGCTGAAAACCGGCCTCTTCCTCAGCCCTGTTTGTGTTCGAACTCCGGCAATGCCGGGGCTTCTACCGGCACGGCGACCGACGCCGGGCGGTAGATGCGGAGATCGCGAACCAGACCCAGAAGGCTGAGGCTGCGCAGGGTCCACAGAGTGATATCGATCTGCCACCAGCGATGGCCTTGGTTGGTGTAGGCGGGGAAGCGGTGATGGTTGTTGTGCCAGCCTTCGCCAAGGGTGATCAAAGAGAGAAGGAAGTTGTTGCGGCTGTCGTCACCGGTACTGTGCGGGCGGCTGCCCCAGAGGTGCGACAAGGAGTTGATGCTGAAGGTGCCGTGGTAGAGCAAGGTGGTGGAGATGGCGAAGCTGACGACCAGCATTTGGCCGGGATTGGTGCCGAGCGACGGCGCCCAATGTTGCAGGGCCCAGCCGAGGGCGAGGCAGGCGAGGCCGAGGCAGACCGGCGGCAACATGTCGAAGCGGTTGAGCCAATGGAGTTCGCGGTGCTCCTTGAAGTCGCGCAGGAGTTCATGTCGGGTGGGGAAGTGGCGGGGTGCCAGGAACCAGCCGCAATGGCTCCACCAGAAGCCGTGCTGGGCCGGCGAATGGGGATCGCTGGGCCGGTCGGAATCCTTGTGGTGATGGCGATGATGGGCAGCCCACCACAAAGGCCCGCGCTGGGCACTGGAGCAAGCGATGAAGGCGAAGAGAAACGCGACGGGACGGCTGGTGCGGAAGCTCCGGTGCGAGAAGTAGCGATGATAAAAGCCGGTGATGGCAAACATCCGCAGGAGGTAGAGGAAAACCCCGAGCGCGACCGCGACCGGACTGACGCCCGTCCAGAGGACGCCGAGACAGCCAGCGTGAACCGCGAGAAAAGGCACAGCGCGGAGCCAGTCGATCTTGTCGGGATCGCCATGAACCGGTGCCTGGGTCTGGGTGTCAAACCAGCATTTGATCGAGTCGAACATCAGGGAGACCCTTGCAGCAGAGTTTGGATTTGCAAGAGGAGCTTGCCATTGCAAGCACCATGGACCTTGCCGAGTATCCGTCCACCTGCCGCGACAATGAAAACGCTGACATGATTTTCGTCGGGAATGCCCAAGGCCAGATTAAAGGCCTTCTTATCGAGATGGAGCGTCACCACCCGCTCTCTCATCCAGGGGTCAGGGATGCCGCTCTGCATGCCTTTGAAGAGGAACCATTCTCTCAGGCTCCCCATCGGAGCCAGGGTGGGCAACTCGCAATATTCGATGTCAGGATCCGCCCGTATCTGGGTTTCAAGAGCCTTGAACCAGACGTCGACTTCGTCTTGGTGCCAGCGTTGAAAAGCGACGATGACGACATTTTTCTTCGCCTTCAAATCGGCGGGGAAGCGGCGCTCAGCGCCAGTCAGGTCCTGGCCGCCGGCAGCCGGGAAAACATCGTTGGCCAGGAGCTTAGGGCTCGGCAAGGGAGATGTCGGGGTGTTTTGGCAGCTGAAGAGGCTGAGGATCAAGAGAACGAGGGCAGGAGATTTCATCAGGAGCCTCCGGGGAATGGCATGACGCCGCTGAGGGCGAAGATGAGCAAGGTGATTTCCGCGAGCAGCCAATGGCGGTGCGGGCTGGGGGCCCCGGCTTTGAGCACGAGGCCGAGGCCGCGTCCGCAGGCATAGCCGCTGAGCAGAATGATCTGCATCCAGAGAGCGTTGTCGAGGCGTCCGGCAAGTGCCAGGGCGAAGCTGCCGATGCCGATGGCGAGGCAGACGCCGCCAAAGCTGGCGCGGATATCCACCAGGGCTTCCGGACCGAGCTCAGGGTAGCCGAGGCGGCGGGCGCAATGGGCCGGCGACCTGAGAAAACACAGGCCGCAGAAGAGCCAGATGAGGGCGAGGAAGGAGTTGACAAAAACCGGATACATCGTGATTCCTTTTGGACTTCACGACATGATACGGCGCCGCAAGAAACAACTTACAGAGAGGCAGGCAGCAGGGGCTGCCAGGGCGTCATTTGTGCGCGGCAGGAGCGTCTTCGTAATCCTGGCGCTTTTCTTGCCACCACTTCCGCCAAGAGGTAAGCAAGGGCTCGCTGGCAACCGCGAAATTGCCTTGCTGGGCATAATAGACTTGGGCGATGTGGATCGAGATGTTGCCAGGGGTGAGCTTGAGCCGCGACTGGAGATGCCAGGCGGCGTAGAGGCTGAGGCTCATGTCGATAGTTTTGATGTCGTTGCCGACCTTGTACTCGAGAAAAAGCAAGATCGGATCATCGACCGAGAGAACCGCCTTGCGATCATCGGCGAGAAGGCCGCCGAGGATCGGCACGATGTCGCTGTCGCTGCGTTGGGAATTGAAGCTTTCCTCGATCAAGATGGTCAAGGTCGTCAAGTCATCGGCGGCCTTGGCTTTGGCAAAAAGCTTCAGCAGTTCGCCGCCGGTGAGTTTTTCGAGGTGTTTGCTGCGGCTGTGGTAGCTGCCGATTTTCTGGCCGACGGTTAGGGCGCGTTCACCTTCGGCAGTCTTCTGGGTGACAATGACCTTGCACGGCGGCGGTTTCGTCGCCCGTGTAGCGGGGCTGCTGCATGAGGCGGCGAGGACGAGGGTGCTGGCGCAGAGAATCGAACGCATGGAGAGCCTCACTTCTTGTCTTCGGTGTAATCATTTTGATGAGCTGCCCACCATTCTTTCCAAGCCTTGATAAGGTCGGCGGAATTGACCGCGAAGGGGCCGCTTTGAGCTAGGTAGATGCCGCTGGCGTGGACTTTGAAATCGACGTTTTTGGGCTGGGCTTCGGCCAGCATCTGCATGTGCAAAGCGGCGTAGAGGCCCAGGGTCATCGGGTCGAACTGATTGACGTTTTCATAGAACCAGCGCTGGTGGCTCTGCTCGCTCTCCTTGATGGCGCTCGATTCAAAGTACGCCGGGCGCTTGTCGTCGAGATATTTCGCCAGCATCGGCAGGGCCTTGCGGCCATCGTTGCGGCGCGGATCGCGCAAAGCTTCGAAGATGATCGACACGGTTTCTTCCGCATGGGCTTCGGCGCCGGGCTTGAGCAGGCGCTCAAGGTTGGTGATCAGATCGGCGGTGGGGGTTTTGGCGTAAATGCTGCTGCGGTGCTTAGCATTGACCATGTCATCGCCCTTGAGGCCATCGAGGCCGGCACGGCGCTTGAGGATTTCGGCCTGGCGTTCCTGCATCGCCGCACGATCGTCGGGGTTGGCCTTGGCCTTCTTCAGCTCGGCTGCCGTCATCTCGGTGTCTTTGAGGAGCGACTTGTCGATGCCTTTTTTGAGGAGGAAAGCGTTTTCCACGTCGAGCGCTTTCTGGTCATTGACAGCTTGCCCGGGAGCGAGGACTTCAGCACTGGTTTTGCCCCGGGTGTGGATCTGTCCGGCGAGAAAATGCGCCATTTCATCATCGGTGACTTTGGCGTTTTTCTTGTCGTCTGAGCTGCAGGCGAAAAATCCGGCGCTGAGAAGCAGGGAGACAGCAAGGCGAGTCGGGCGGCTGAACATAAGGATTCTCCTTGAGATAAAGCTGGCCGAAGCTAACGCTACCTTCTTCCCTTGCCAGTGGCCAAGTGACGCCGTGGCGCTATCCTCGGCAAGCTTCATTCAAAAATGACAGGATTCCATGAAATACGCTGGCGACTCCCGACTTGTCAACTGGTTGCGCGTGATGCGCGTCTCACAAGGTTTTTTCTTCATCAGCGGCATGCCGGTGGCCCTCGGTGCCTGGCTGATCTGCTTCCACCACGGCAAGGACTTGCAGGTCAGTTCCGGCCGCGCCCTACTTCTCTGCATCCTGGCGATGCTCGGCGCCCTGATCTACCACCTCGCCGCCGACATGATCAACGACGTCTGGGACCACCGCTCCGGCGCCGATGCTCAGGTCAACATCGCGACGCCGTTTTCCGGCGGTTCGAAGGTCATCGAAGAGGGCAAGTTGGCGGCCGGCACGGTCGAGAAAGTGGCGCATGCCTTCCTCTTGACCGGCGCCCTGTTGTCGCTCCTGATCGCCTGGCTGGCGGGGGATTGGCGGGTTCTGTATTTCTCCGCCGCCGGCCTGATTTCGTGCTGGGGCTACAGCGCGCCGCCGCTGAAGTTCTGCTATCGCGGCATCGGCGAGATCGTCATCTTCCTCAACAACGGCCTGCTGGTGATGGGCGCCTTGTCGATGGCGCTGCTGCACAACTTCGCGCCTGAGCTGATCTTGCCCTCCTGCTTCCTCGGCTTCCTCGGCTTCGCTATCATCACCGCCAACGAAGTGCCGGACTACGACGGCGACCGCCGCGTCAACAAGATGAACCTCGTCGCCCGTCTCGGTGTCGAACGCGGCCTGATCCTCCACAAGCTGGCGATCCTCGCCTCCTTCAGCTGTCTGCTCGCCGCCTGCTGCCGCCACGATCTTCCCTGGGTCTGCCTCGCCGCTCTCCTCGCCTTCGTGCCGGCTTGGAAAAGCGTCTGGACCGCTCCCCGCCGCGACGGCGATCTGCGCGATCCGGCCTGGCTCACCGGTTTGTGCAAAGCCACGATCAAGCTGAAGTTCCACGCCTGGGGCCTGGCCTTGACGGCGGCGCTGCTCTGGGGCTGCTTCCGCTAGAGAGCAGGGAGTGAGGGAGCAGGGAGTGAGGGAGTGTGAGTTTCCCCAGTCGTGTCCCAACTGTGTCCCAACTGTGTCCCAACTGTGTCCCAGTCGTGTCCCAGTTAGATTTCATTTCGAATTCATCCCCGCCGCCGCGCCACGATCGCGGCGGCGATTATTTTCCCCGCCTAAATCAACCAGGAAAAACTGCTCATGGCGCGATGGAAAATCGTCCTTCTGATCCTCGCCGGCTGGCTGGCGCTGCACTTGGTCAACCTCGGCATCCCGGAGTTCGGCTACGACGAGACGCGGCGGGTCTTTCCGGCGCAGGCGATGCTGGAGAGCGGCGACTGGATGAATCCGGTCTTCGAGGGCAAGGCCTACGAGCGCAAGCCGCCGCTCTTCAATTGGCTGGTTTGCGGCAGCTTTTTAAGCTTCGGTCCCTCGGAATTCAGCGCCCGTCTGCCCTCGTCCCTGCCGCTGCTTATCCTCGCCCTCGCCATCGCTCTCGGCAGCGGCACCTGGCTCAGCCCGCGGGCTCGCGCCGTCGCCGCGCTCGCCCTGCTCGCCTCGATCCCCTGCTGGTCGCAAGCGCGCCAATGCGGCATCGACTGCGCCTACGCTTGCACCAGCGGCCTCGCCCTGCTCCTCTGGTGTGATCGCTTCTGCTCCGGCAGACGCAGCCTCGGCCTCTGGCTAGTGCCGGGCCTTTTCCTCGGCGCGGCGCTGCTCCTCAAGGGGCCGGCAGCCTTGCTGCTCTACCTGCTCTTCACCGCTCTCGTCCTGCGGGCTGCCGGCGTACTCGGCAAGGAACTCAAATCCCCTGGCGTTTATCTCGGCCTCGGTCTCGCCTTTGCGCTCTTCGCCAGCTGGCTGATCTTGCGCCAGACGCAAAGTCCCCTAAGCGGCGTCGCTGACAGCGGCGAAGGCAGCACCCTACAAGTCTGGTGGACCGAGCTCAGCCAGCGACTCTTCACCAACTCTGAGAACGGCAAGGTCTTCAAACTCAGCGATTACCTTTCCCGCAGCAGCTCCGGCATCGGCAGCTTCCTGCCCTGGTTGCTGTTCCTGCCCCTGCTCTGGCGTCAGCTTCCCAAGGAGGCCAGCGCCTCCGCCCTGGTCCGTGGCGGACGTCTCGCCGTCTTGATCTTCATGGGTCTGATCTTGTTGATGCCTTTGACCAAGGGGCGTTATCTGATGCCCGCCCTGCCGCCCTTGCTGCTCATCGTCGCCCTGCAATTGGGCCAGGACGCCTGGCCACGGCCAACAATTTTGGTGCGCCTTCAAGCCGGCACGGCGATCCTGCTGCGACTCCTCATTCCCGCCTTGGTCATCGCCGCGGCGTATCAAGGCGCGGGGCTTTTCCGTCCCCTTCCTGCCAGCGCCGCTCTCATCGGCTTCGGCTGGGGGCTGTTTGCGGTGATCGCACTGCTATTTCTCGCCGGGGCGATTTCCCTGGTCTTTGACCGCAAGGCCGCGATGTCGCCCTTGCTGGCCGCCTGGCAGCTCAGCCTGTGCTTCGCCGCGGCTTTGGCCTTGGCGACTTCCTTCCAGCCAGTGATCGCGCAGCAGCGCTCACCCGAGGAAAAGGACCTGGCGAGCCGCTTGCAACAAGTGCCGATCAAGGACGAGCTCATCCTCTGCGACATCGGCCTCGGCTCGCCCTTCCTCTTCGATCTGAGGGGGCGTCCGGTGCAATATCTCAACAAGCCCGGCAAAGAGGCCGCCTTGCGCTTCGGCGGCCAGCATCAGGCCAGCGGCGACCTCAGCCCGGCACAAGCAATCGAGCGGTTGCAGCGCAGTAGCTGGATTCTCGCCAGCGACAGCCCCTGGCTCAGCGCCGTCCTCGTCGAGCTGAAGATGGAGAAGGTCGAGGCCATCAACTATCGCAAGAAGAAGCTGATCCTTTACCGAGTGCGCTGAGCCGGGCTCAGAAAAAAATGCCCTCAATTCCTGTCAGCAGTCTAAGGACCCTTACAAGCCCTGCTCCCCTTGCACTTCCGGCACCACCACCGGCCGCAGGATGACACCGGCCTCGGCGAGCATGGCGGAAGAGACGGTGTCGACGCTGTAGCGGCTGCGGAAGATGACTTCGCGGATGCCGGCGTTGATGATCATCTTGGCGCAGAGCAGGCAGGGCGAGTAGGTGGTGTAGAGGCTGGCGCCGCGCAGGGCGGTGCCGTGGAAGGCGGCCTGGACGATGGCGTTCTCCTCGGCGTGGCAGCACAAACACTCGTGCAAGGCGGCGCCGGAGGGCAGGTCGACCTGAGCGCAACGCGGACAGCCGCCGTCAGAGCAGTTGCGGACACCGCGCGGCGTGCCGTTGTAGCCGGTGGAGATCACCCGTTTGTCCTGCACCACCACCGCGGCGACGTGGCGTCGGCGGCAGTTGCTACGCTGCGCCACCACCTCGGCGATGTTCATGAAATACTCGTCCCAGTCGGGACGGCGGGGGACGGTGACGGCGTCGCTCATTTCAAGCAGCCTTCCAGCGCAGCAAAGAAGGCCTCCATCTCGGCGTCGGAGCCGATCGAGATGCGGAGGCGGTTATCGATGCCGGGGATATCGAACCAACGGACCAGGAAGCCGCTTTGGCGAAGCTTGCCGAGGAGCTCACGGGCGACTTGTCCGCCGGGGGGACGAGCGAAGAGGAAGTTGGATTCCGACATCGGGCAGTCGAAGCCGAGGGCGCGGAGGCGGCTGACGGTGCTGACGCGGGTGGCCTTCACCTTGGCGCAGCACTCGGCGTGGTAGGTGGTGTCGAGCAGGGCGGCGGCGGCGGCGCGTTGAGCGATGAAGTCGACGTTGTAGGAGTCGCGCACCTTGTGCAGCGCGTGGATGATCGCCTCGCGGGCGAAGCACAGGCCGACGCGGAGTCCGGCGAGGGAGTAGGATTTCGAGAAGGTGCGCAGAACGAGGACGTTGTCAAGCTCGTCGACCAGCGACAGGCAGTTGTCAGAAGCGAAGTCGGCATAGGCCTCATCGACCACCACCGCACCTTGGAAGACCTGGGCGAAACGGCGCACCGATTCGACCGGATAGCAGTTGCCGGTGGGGGCGTTGGGACGGGTGATGAAGAAGAGTTTGCAGCCGGCTTCATTGGCTTGTTCGGCGACGGTTTCGGCATCGGGGAAGGAGAAGTCGGGGCGCAAGGGGACGGAGAAGTAGCGGCAGCCCTGAATCTCGGCGAGGACGGTGTAGAGCGAGTAGGTCGGGTCCATGGCGCCGATGGCATCGCCTTCGCCGGCGAAGGTCCGCACCAGCATGGTGAGCAGCTCGTCCGAGCCGTTGCCGGCGAGGACGCGTCCGGCAGGGACGCCGTAGACCTGGGTCGCCGCCTGGATCAGGCAATCGGAGCCCGGGGGCGGATATTTGCGCAGATCGCTGAAGGGGAAGTCGCGGATCGCGGCGACCACGGCGGGCGAGGGCGGGTAGGGGTTTTCGTTGGTATTGAGCTTGGTCACCGGCTGACCCTTGGGCTGTTCGCCGGGGGTGTAGCCGGTCATGGCATTGATGCGGGCGAGGACGAGTGGGCTGTTCATGAGGGGCACCTGTTGGATTTGCGATCTCCGCAATCTTGCCGTGGAACGCCCCGCTGCAAGCAGTGCGGACGGCAGTTTCCATCAGCGGCAGTAGGAAATGACTCGCCTTGTCGCCAATTCCGACATCCACACTGTTGTCCTGCAAGAGCCTCAGCGCCCGCCGCGCCAGCGGAGGTGGTCTTTCAACAGCTCCTGCTGCTCGGCACTGAGGCCGCTGTTCTGGGTGATTTTGGTGGTCTTGGCTTGGCGTTCGTCGATGATGATCTGGCGTTCGGCTTCACTGAGATTCCGCCAGCCGCCTTTGGCCTGAATGTCGATGGAATAGGGGGTCTTCAAGGTCTCGGTGATTAAAGCAGCCAAGGATTCGACTTTGTCCTCGCTCAACGGGGACAATTGTTTCTCTCCGAGAGTTTCATTGAAATTGTCGAGGCGGCCGTAGGCTTCGTGCTTGTCGCGGAAGTCCTGCAGGACGGCATAACGCGAACCCAGCATCGTCTCGATGTCTTTGTCGGCAGTCGCGAGATCGGCTTCGAGATTGTCGTATTCACCTTTCATGCGAGCGGCCTGACGCAGCAGGCGGCGCTCAAGGATGAGAGCGTCGAGGCGATCCTTCTCCTCGCCGGTCAGATTGAGTTTGCCATAGAGTCGGGTGAGGTCTTGATCGAGCGATTCTTTCTCTTGTTCCATTTCGGTTTTTCGCATCGACTCGATCAGCGACTGCAGGCGTTCATGAGCCGGGCTGTTGCCGACATAAAAGGATTCATCGACCACGCTCTTCTCCAAACCCCGGATCACGGTGCCATCTTTTCTCGACTTCGAGATCACCCAAGCATCGCGTTCCTTGCGGAGCTTCTCTGCCTCCGACTTGGCCAAGGCCAGCTCCGACCTCAGTCGCAAGGCGCTGCTGTCGTCCGTTCCCGCCGAGGCGGGCGCGGCGCCGGGATTTGTGTTCTTGCTCAGCCAAAGGCCGCAGAAAATGACGGTGGTGCCGAGAAACAGGGCGCTAGTCGCTTTGTACATGGTTTTTCTCCTCAAGGTTTTGATCCAGTTTCGTCATGCTTGACGCACAATCCTGAAGTTTGTTGCAGCAGTGGGTCCGGAGAAAGTGTCATGCCTGCGACTTCAAAGGCGGCACCACGGGAAGGAAATTCGAGCGTCCTTGCCAGCTACCCTGCTCCTCCAGAGGCTGGAAGCGCAGAGTGGTGAATTGATGATGAAAGTCCTTGCGATTGCCTTCCTTCATCGCGGCAGCGTGGAGTTCCGGCCGGTCCACCTTGCCGTGACCGTGAACCATGGCGGCCATCTCCCGCTGACTGGACCAGATGGAGAAAGTGGAGATCGTCCGCGGGAAACGCATCGCGGCAGAGGCGTGGAGGACGCCCGGATGATCCCTGACGAAGGACTCCACTGGCTTGCCCCAGCGAAGGAAGCGCGGCACCTGAGTCAGCCTCATCCGCGCCAGGGTGACGGCGACCACCGGCTCCTCCGGATCCGCCTCGCCGGCCTGTTCGGGAAGTCCATCGAACTCGGAGATGAAACCCCAACGGCGGAGGAATTTCATCCGCACATGCCATCCCGCCTGGAAGTGCCGGCCGAGAACGTCGCCGGCGAGGAATTCATTGATGGCTTCGGGGCTTTCCCAAGCGGCAAACATCGCCAAGTGGCCCAGCTGCATCCTGAGTGGCGACAGGATCGGCGAGCCCAGCTCCATTTTCCACATCAGTTCCGAGTTGATCAAGCCAGCTACCTTCCTGCGAAATGGGGGTCTGCAAAGCGAGCTCAGGGCGAGGCCGATCGGGACCTCGGCAAAGCCATAAGTGAATACCTTCATTTACGGAGTCCTTTCTTCGGGTTTCGCGGTGATCGCATACGTCAAGGAGGCGACGCGAAGACGCCCGATGCTCAAGGTGTGTTCGGCCTGCAGGCTGCCGCTCTTTTCGATGAACTCGATCTTCTCATGGAAGCTGGAGATGTAATTGCGCCACAACTTGCCGGCCGCATCCTCGATGATGACGTAGCAGCCCGGATCGCCAGGCCTTTGACCGACCGATATCAGGGCCAGATGACCCTGCTCGTCCACCGTCACCTTGAAAACCACGGTGACGCTTCCTTGCGGCAGAGGGAAAATGACTTTCACGCACAGATCGCCGGCAGGCGTCCGGCAGCTCGTGTAAATCCCCCAAAAGACATTCTCGCCGCTTCCCTTGATCTGGCGGTGCCAGATGGTGTAGACGGGCCGATCCGCGGCGTCAACCAGATCGATGAGCCGACTATTAAGCAGCAGTGTTCCCGCGCCGCTGGTCGCGGGCAGGTTGAGCTGCTGGACGCGGCGGCCGTAAAACCTGGAGATCAAGGCGCCGAACACCCCGAAAGGCGGCTTCCAAGCGGTGCGGACATCGATCTGGTATGCCATCGTCCGCAGATAGAAATCGACGATCTCCTGCTTGATCGCCAGCGGCCACGCCGCGATCTCCGGCAGCAAGCCCGAGACGGCGGCATCCTCCTTGATCCGCAGCTTCTCTTGTCCTGCGATCCGCCCGATGAACTGCTCAATCCCCTCCTGCGGCCGGCCGATCGGCCCCAACAGCCAGTCGTCTTCACCGGCGATCACCCGCCGCCCGAAGGTGATGTGGCCGAGCTGTGAAAGCCAGTCGAGAGGAGTTTGCTTGACTGGGAGGCCCATCGATGAATACCTCTCCTGCGGATCTTGATTGTTGGCCTTGGCACTGCGGCTCGACAGCGAACCCGCGAAGCCTGAATCGCCGTAGTTTAGCCTCACTGGACGATTAAGCCCAGCGTAACTCGGGAGGTCGGAAAGACGGAGCCAGCCTCCGACCTTGGCCCGAATGCTGCGGTGGCCATCATCGAAATCCGTCTCTGTCTGCCCTTCGCCCCTTGCGGAGTGGCCCGACCCGGAGCTATCATTGAACCAGGACGAGGAAGCGTCCCGAAGGAGGCATGTCATGGCCGACGAACCCAGCCCGCCGTTTGATTACCGGGCCCTGCTGGCACACCGCCGCACGGAACCGATGCGCTTTTCCGCCTGGATCGAGTCCTTCATGGGCGATCCCGAAGGACTCCTGCGCACCTCCGCCGGACTCATCCTCGACGCGATCAAATCCTTCGGCACCGAGATCATCGTCCGCGGTGGCGAGCCGATTCTGCGCTACAAGGTCTTCGAAGACCCCTTCGCCAAAGGCCTGAACGCGGTCTACGGCCAGGAGATCTGCATCAAGCGGATCATCGACGTGGTCGAATCGGTCGACAAGGAATCGGGGCCGAAACGCGGCATCGTCCTGGTCGGTCCGCCGGCCTCGGGCAAGACCAACATCGTCGACCTGCTCGCCCTCGCCCTGGAGGAGTACACCAAAACCCGCGAAGTCCGCCTCCACAACTTCGTCTGGCGCCTCACCAACGCCTCCGGCCGCGAGCTCGAACTCCGTTCCGCCTTGGCTCCCAATCCGATCCTCCTCTTCCCGCCCTCGCTCACCCTCGAAGACGGCAGCGTCGCCCGCCCCCGCCAGGAGCTCTTCGACGAGATCTCCCGCCGCCTCCGCCGCAACCTCGCCATCCCGAGCTACTACCAGTACGCCACCGCCGATAAACGCACCCTCGACATCCTCGCCGCGCTGATGCAAAACCAGCGCAACAACGGCAAAAGCCTCTTCGACATCCTGGAGGAATATGTCCGGGTCGAGGAAGTCACCTTCTCCAACGCCCAGGGCCGCGGCATCGCCAACGTCGACGACATGCGCCAGCTCGAGACCTATGTCCGCCCCTTCAATCTCGCCTCCGAGGACATCTCGCTCCTGCACGAACACCTGCAGGGCAAGTTCATGTTCAAATACGAAGGCTCGATTCTCAACGCCAACCGCGGCCTCCTGCACATCCACGACGCCTTCGGCTCCGAAGCCGGCCGCACCCCCGACCACGACTACAAGCCGCTGCTCATGCTCCTCGGCTCCGGCAAAATCACCCTCGAAGCCACCCAGGCCTCGGTCGACACCACCGTCATGATGACCACCAACCTCGACGAAATGGAAGGCCTCGAACGCCAGCTCACTTCGTCGAAACTGCTCGACCGGATCGAAAAGGTGCCGGTCAATTATCTGCTCGACCAGATCAGCGAAATGGATATCCTGCGCCGCGACATGGCCGCCGTGATGGAGAAATACGACGTCGACCCCAACCTCTTCCGCGCCGCCTCGGCCTACTCGGTGATGACCCGCCTCTTCGCCCCCAACCGCAAGGAATTCCCCAAGCGCTGGAGCGACGAACGCAAGGAGCTCTACAACCGCATCACGCCGGAACAGAAACTCGCCATCTACGCCTGCCAGTCCGACGACCCGGTCGCCACCATCCGCCGCCTGCCCCCTTGGCACCCCTTCCGCAACGAATGCTTCCGCCTCGGCATCAACATCTTCAATCCTGAGATCCTGGCTCGCCATGTGGTCCGCCACCCCGACGCCATCCGCCTCGAGGACAGCGGCCTCTTCTCCGCCACCGAGCTCGCCCTCATCGACGATGAATTCATGCGCCAGATGCGCGAAGAACACTACCCCGAAGAAGGCAAATACGGCATCAGCGTCCGGCAGTTGCAGAACATCATGCGCAACACCATCGCCAGCTCCGACGGCATCAAGGTCACCGTGCCGCTCTTCATCGCCCAGCTCGAAAAGCTCTTCCAGGAAGGCCCGGCAGTGCACCACTGGCTCCTCCTCAACGCCTCGAAACGGAAGAACCGCCGCATCCCCAGCCGCAAGATCGGCGGCACTCATTTCGACGACGGCGAAGGCAATTTCGACGACTACGCCGCGCTGATCAAAGTGGTCAAGGCCTGCTACTACGAGCTGGTCCGCCGCGAGATCACCGTCTGTGCCGTCGGCCGCGACCCCGAGCGTATCGAGGCCGACCTGCGCCGCTACCTGCAGCACGCCCTGCTCGACAAGGCTCTGGAGAATAAGGCCTTCTCGCACATCCTGGTGCCCCGCTACGCCTACGTCGACCCGCAATCGGGCGACAAAATCGAGCGTCCCGACCCGGAATTCATGATGAGCATGGAGCGCATCATCGAGCCCGGCAACGCCCCGCTCAGCATCCGCCGCGAGATCGCCAAGAAGTTCCTCCTCCTGCAGGACCGCGGCGACATCCGCTGCTCCAACAACGGCCCCGCCATCGCCCGCAAGGACGACGGCCTGGTCACCGCCTTCTCGGTCGAATACACCCGTCTTCTCTCCCACCACCGCGCCGTCGAAGGCCTGTCGCCGGAACAGATCCGCGACGCCTTCTTCCATCGCTCCTCCGATCCGGAGAAATACGCCCGCTGCGCCGACAAGGTGCGCGACTTCGTCGAGACCTTCATCAACAACATGGGCGCCCGCTTCGGCTACTCCGAAGAGATCGCCCTGGACACCGTCATCTTCGCGCTGCGGCGGAACATCGTCGATCTGAGTGAAGTGATCCGATAGGGAGATCGAACTGATCGTGGTTTGCCTGTAGCAATTTCGCAACAAGCGACGCTCACGCCTTCCCGAGCTCAATCACCCGGTCTGCGGCGTCGACGGCGCGGGAATCGTGGGTCGCCATCAAAACCATGCCGCCGGACTCGGCGAAGGCGCGTAGATGCCCGATGACGAGGCGGGCGCTGCTGTCGTCGAGATTGCCAGTGGGTTCGTCGACAACGAGAAGTTTCGGGCGTCCCAAAAGGGCACGGGCCAAGGCGGCGCGTTGGATTTCACCGACGCTGAGCTGCGCCGGACGGTGATCAAGACGGGCGCCGAGACCGAGGCCTTCGAGCAGGCCAGTGGCCAGTTTATTCGCCTCGGGAAGCGGACGCACCAAGGAAGGCAAGAGAACATTGTCGAGCAGGTTCAGCCAAGGCAGCAGATGAAATTGCTGGAAGAGGCAGCCGATGTGTTTCGCCCGCCAATCGGCCCGCGCTTCGGGACCGAGGGCATAAGGATCTTCGCTACCAAGAAGGATCTGCCCATCGCTAGGGCGCAGGAGGCCGCAGACCGCCGCCAAGGCGGTGGATTTGCCGCTGCCGCTAGGGCCGAGCAGGGCGACGAAGCCGCTGGGCGAGAGCTCGAGATCGAGGCCGCGCAGGACCTGCAAGAAACCGTAGCGGTGGCCAAGTTGGGTGATCTTCAAAGAGCAAAGATCGGTCCGATCCGACCGATCCGACCGATCGGACTGATCTGGATAAGCTGATGATGGCAAGCTCACAAGCGTTCCTCCTTCAGCAGGCTGGCGGGGTCGCGGCGGACGGCGCTCAGGCAGGGCAGCCAGGCGGCAAAAAGGGCACAGGGCAGAGCCGCGCCGAGGACGCTGAGGATTGCGGCGGGCGCAACCAGTTCGAAGAGCCCGGTGCCGAAGGCGGCCTGGCTGATGCCGGCGGCGAGGGCCAGGCCACTGAAGGCGGCGAACAGAGCGGCGAGCAGGACACGACTGAGCAGCAAAACGAAGATGCGGCTGCGGCGAAAGCCAAGCGAAGCGAGCAGGGCGATCTCCTGGCGGCGACTGTTGGCATTGCCGGCGGCGGCAAGACCGAAGATGAAGAGACCGGCAGCCAGGGCGGTCAAGATCAAATTGCGGGCGAGGCGGCTTCTCTCCTCAAATTGCCGGGCGCGATCGGCCTTGAGTAGCTCAAGTTGCGCTTTGGCGCTGTCACCCACCGCCTTGCGCGACTCAGCGCGAGCCAGGGCCTGTGAGCCTTTTTCGAGGACGACACAGCCGGGCAAGACCGCTTGCACTTCCTGGCGAACCAAGGCCATCAGATCGGCATCGCGGCAGTTGCATTGCAGGGCGAGGATGGCGTTGATCTTCCCCGGCTTGCCGAAGAGTTTCTGCGCCGTCGCCAAGGGCAGCCAGATGCTGATGTCGTCGGAGTTGGCGCGCATCGGATAAATGGTTTTCACGAGCCATGAGCGCCCACCAAGTTCGACCTTGGAATTCTCCTTCAGCTCGAGATCGCGGGCGAGTTCATGGCCGATCGCCATTTCGCCGTCGGCGAGGGGATCGATCATCGCGCCGGAGGGTGCCTCGGTGGCGTGGCCCATCGGCAATTCGCCGCGGACACCAATCAGCAAGATGCTGCGGCGCTGCTCCGGCCAGTGCCAGCGTCCGGTGAGCGAGGGCAGCAGGTGGTTGAGCGATTCGGGACCGGATTCCGCCAGCTTGTGGGCCCATTCCTCGGGCATGTCGCCGACGGGGTAGCCGCGTTCGTGCATCAAGGCGACATCTTCGCCGGGAGGCAGCACCAGGACATTGAAGCCAAGGCCCTTCATCTGCTGTCGGATCTGATCCTTGAGTTCGTCGAGAAGGGCATCGGATTCGGTAATGTGTTTCTTCACCAACACCTGCGTCTGCCGCTCATGCTCCTGCAGTGACGCCGCGAGCAAGAGCGAAGCAGCCACCGGCACCGCCCCGAGCAGGCACAAGGCAAGGAAACCGGCCTTGCGGGCGAGGATTTCACGGGAGATGAGGGATGAGAGATTCATTTCGGCCCTTGACGATCGGTCCGATCCGACCGATCGGCCCGATCTTGTTCAGGCTTTTTGCGCTCCCCGCAAACCGCACAATCACCGCGGCGGTGACCGAGGCGGAGCCGTTGGCTGCTATAGCGCTCGAGGTCGAGGAGAAGGGTGTCTCCTTCGAGGCAAGCCGGCAGGCCGGTGAGGAGCTTCACCGCTTCGATGGCGGCGAGGCAGGCGACGCTGCCGGAGACGGCGCCGAGTACCGGGAAGCGGCGCTTCCACAGGTCGGGCACTTCGGGATGCAGGCAGCGCAGGCAGGGGTCGAGGCCGGGACGATGGCTGCTGAGCTGGGCCTGCATGCCGTACATGGCGGCTTCGACGAGGGGAATGCCGAGGCGGACGGCGGCGTCATTCATCGCCAGGCGCTCCTGGAAAAGCGGGGCGCAGTCGATCACCAGATCACAGCCGCGGATGAGCTCAAGGGCATTGTCGTCGTCGACATTGGTGTCGTGCAAAACCAGATCGAGATCGGGACGGAATTCGAGCAGGCGTTGGCGGAAGGAGTCGACGCGCGGCAAACCCTCGCCTTCGGCCTTGAGGAGGAGCTGGCGATTGAAGTCGGAAGCCTGGGCGACGCCGCCGTGGGCGATGACCATTGCGCCGATTCCCGCGGCGGCGAGTTCCATCGCGACCAGTCCGCCGAGGCCGCCGGCGCGGGAGATGAAGACGCGGGAATTCTTAAGCTTGACTTGTGCTGCATCGCCGAAGCCCGGCAGGTCGATCTGCCAGGCGTAGATTTCGCGGTCGCGGGGAGTCAGTTCAGACATGGGTGGGCTCGTCATTGGAAGTGAGAATAAAGGTTTTCACCACAGAGGCACAGAGGCCACAGAGAAACGACATTAAAACCAGTTTTTTATACATGACTCTGTGCCCTCTGTGCCTCTGTGGTGAATAAATGGCCTCTTCATCCGCCGCTCATCGGGCTCATCAGGACGAGGCGGGAGCCGTGGCGCCAGGTGGGCAGGGCGCCGGGAGCGAGGCGGGAGCCGTCGACGAAAAGCTGTGGAGAGGCGCTGGCCTTGAGCGCCGGATGAAGTTGCGGCAGGCGCAAAAGCAGGGAGCTTTTCAGGCTTTCGAGGTCGGGTGTTTCGTCGATCTCAAGACGGATCGAGGGCAAGCCGGCAAGCTGCCGGATCTGGCCGAAGAATTCGATGTCGATGGTCATGAGATAACCTCGGAAAATGAATGATTCACCACAGAGACACAGAGATCACAGAGGAAGCAATTATAGAAATGGGCTTTCATAAACTCTGTGCCCTCTGTGCCTCTGTGGTGAATTTTGTGTCTGGATTTCGCGGCGAGAAGCCGGCGGGGAGGTTGAGGGATTTGAGGTGATCGGCGAGGCGGCGGCTGATCTGGGCCTTGCCGGAATCGGTCCGGATCTGCAGTCCTTGACGAGCACTGAGCAGGCCGCACTCGATCAGGTCGAGGGAGGCGGCGGTCTGCGGGGCGCTGAGGACGTTGGAGCGATAGATCAGGGCGGCGTCGAGACTGGAAGAAAGGAGCTGGCTGACGAGCATGTCGCCGCTGTTGCTGAAGACCAGGGGTTTGACTTCGAGCGAGGCGTTTTTCAGGGCTTCGGCGCTGAGGATGCCGAGAGCGGCACGCTTCGGCTCGGCGAGGCCGACGCGGAGATCGGAACGCGTCAGATCGGCAAGACCTTTGACAGCTTTCGGATTGCCCTTAGTCACGGCCAAAACCAGGTCGTTGCGGCTGAAGTCTTCCGCCTGACCGAGCTGGGTTTTCATCTGTTCGTTGTAGCGCCAGTCGCAGGAGACGAAGAGCTCGGGAAGGGTGCCGGTCAACATCTGCGAGGTCAGGGTGCCGCAGCCTTCAAAAACGGTGCTGATGTCGCAGCCTTCGCGCTGGGCGAAGCTGTCGAGTCCGGGCTGAACCGCGGGACGGAGCATGCTGCCGGCCATGACCAGCAGCTTGGGGCGAAGGGACCAGGCATCGCCGGGGACGGGGCTGAGTCCGGCGGCTTTCCAGATCGGCGCGCCGTGTTCGGGCGAGGCGAGGAAGCGGGCGAAGGCGAGGGCCTCGCTCGGGTGTCCCTTGGCTGCTGGAAGGGCGGCAATGGCGAGGGAGGAACAGCCCTCGAGCTCGGGCAGAGCGATGAGTTCGAGCTGGGGATAAGCGGTGGCCATCGAGTCCCAAAGGAAGGTGGCGTCGGCGGCCCCGACACTGAGATCGGCGGCGACTTCGGTGACCGTCGGCTTCATGGCGATCGCCTTGGCCTGCAGCGGCGTCCAGGTCTCCTTGAGGTGACGGCGACAGAGGCTGCCGATCGAGGCGGCGTCGGGGTGGCAAAGAAGGAGGCGGACCTCGGGACGGCTGAGATCGGCGAGTGCGGTGATTTTCTTGGGATTGTCCTTGGCCACCGCCAGTCGCACCTGTTGGCGGGCGAGCGGCAGGCCTTCGGCCAGAAGGCCCTTGCTGCGGGCGCCGTGGAAAATCTCTTCATCGGCGCTGATCAGCAGGTCGCCGGGGGCGCCGGAGGCGAGCGAAGCGACGAGGCTGCCGGAGCCGCCGTATTGCAGCTGCACGGATTTTCCGGTCAGGGCAGTGTAGGCGAGGGCGGCCTTTTCGAGGCCAGGTTTGAGGCTGGCGGCGGCGAGAACGAGCAAGGGCTCAGCGCTCTGCGCGGAGGACGCGTCGGCGCTGCCTTCCGGCTTTTTGCAGGCGGCGCAAACGACGAGGAGGATGGCGAGGAGAAAGCGCATGGTCAGTCGTTCCGGGACAAGAGGTGGCGGGTGGCGAGACCGAGGAGCAGCAGCAAGAGCAGGCTGCCGCCGATCAGAGCGCTGACGGAAAAGCTAGCACTCTTTGCGGTAGGCGCAGCATGCACCGGCGTTGCCTCGACTTTTGCGGCAGGCGCAGCGGGGCTGAGTTCTTGCAGGCCGCTGAGGGGCGGCAGAGCCTTTTCGATGACCACGGGCGCGGCGCTGACATGGCTGGCCCAATCGGCTTCGAGAAGCAGGTCTTCGCCGGGGTTCTGGCTCTGCACCGTGCAGGAGCATTTGCCGCAGATGTAGCCGACGGTGTTATCCACCGCGCCATCGCCGAAGCGTTCCGCCGGCAGCGGTGGCAGGGCGCGGCCGCGTCCGAAAACCGGCGCGGCCCAGGGTCCGGCGGGGGCTTCATCGCCGCCGAGCATCGCCAGCAGGACTTCTTCTTTCGGGTCCTTGCGATCGACTTCGATGATGGCGTGGCTGAGCTTGAGCGGAATGGCAGAGCGAAGGTGGTTGTCGAGCTCGGTCGTGCTGTCGACCTTGCCGAAAGCGACGACGGACTTCGACAGGCTTTGTTTGAGGATCGCGGCATCGGCGTTTTTCTTCAGCTCGGCCAGCGCCGCGGCGTCGGCCTTGGTTTCGCCGGAGCGGACGAAGATCCAGACCAGGGATTCGCCGCGGAGGAGCGCGTCGACGAGTTTCTGGCGGACGGGAGAATGGAGGATTTTTTCGGTGCTGCCGGCCTCGGCGAAGCCGTTCCAGACGGAACGGCCGTCGGGGGCGACGAGGGTCAATGAGGCGCCTTCGTTCGAGACCTCGGGCGAGTCGATGACTTCGACTTGGACATTGCAATCGGGTCCGGACACGACCTTGATTTGCGCCACCATCGCGGCTTCCTCCGGTTTGAGGCCGCCCTGATGCGTCACCTTGAGGGTCCAGACATGAGCGGTCCAGCGTTCGAGCGCGTAGCGGAACACCGGCACTTCGCAGGCGAAAGCGAGGCCGCTGAAGAGCAGCAGCAGAAGCAAGACCAGGTGGGGGCGCAGACTTCTCATCATTTTTCCGGACCTTCAGGAATTAAAGTGGCCAGAATTTGTCAAATCGGCATTTTGAGGTGAATTCTGGGGAAGACCAGAAAAACCCTCGAAAAATGG
>JAYTMY010000066.1:0-3550 GCA_043748535.1 Lentisphaeraceae bacterium
GACAATAGGGGGCAGGTCCCTATTAAAGTAATTTCTCTTTATTCAGAAAAATCAGATAGTAACGAATTAATGGCATGCTGCTACACGTCATTCCGACACAAAAAAGCGCCCGGAACGCATGTCCGGACGCTGAGTTTCTGGTGTTTTTGCCTCATCCAACTGCCATTTTAAGGCTGTAAGGATAACAGGGGCAGGTCCCTATTGAAGGGTCCCTATTGAAGCGATTTCTCTTTCTGCAGAAAAATCAGCGAAGAACGAATTCATGGCATGCTGCTGCACGCCATTCCTGCACAAAAAAGCGCCTACGACAACAGGGGGCAGGTCCCTATTGAAGTAATTTATCTTTCTTCAGAAAAATCAACTAAGAACGAATTCATGGCATGCTGCTACACGCCATTCCGACACAGAAAAGCGCCCGGAGCGCATGTCCGGGCGCTGAATCTTTGGAGTTTTTGTCGCATCCGACTGTCATTTCAAGGCTGAAGACGCGAGAATGCGCTTCGGTCAAACGGCCAAAGAGAGAAAGTGTGTTGGGGGAGATCAGCTACTTCGTCGCTGGCGACGGAAGAGGCCGTAGAGGCCAGGGGCGAGTTCGATCGGCTCGGTGTCGGGGCGATGTAGCCGGATCGCTTGGCGGCGACAATATTCCAGGTCGCCGACGACCAGGGCGTCGAACCAGCTGCGTTGACGCGATTGCGTCAGTTCCGCGGCGCGATGTTCCTCTTTGGCCAAAGCTGCGGCGGCCCGTTCCTCGGCGAGGCGTTTCTCCTCGGCGTCGAAATGCTCCCGCCAAGCGGCGTAGGTCTTCATGGCCAGTTCGAGTTCTTCGCCAGGGCTCAGAGGTTTGTCGGGGTCGGGGTGCAGTGCCTTTACCAAGAGCTGGAAGCCGGGGTGTTTGCTGAAGTCGCGTTCCTTGCCGCGGCAGCTCTGCTCGAAGTTGTACCAGGAGTTGCGACCAGCGGCGCCAACTTTGCTTTCGATTCCCGAGCGCAGCGGATTGAGCTCAATGTAGCGGGCGCAAGAGGCCACGGCTTCCGGGCTGAGCAAGGTGTTTTTGAAACGGCCGTCCCAGAAACTGCCGCGAAGGTCATGGCGGACATTGTAGCCCTCGGCGAATTGTCCCTTCAGGTCGTGCAGGAATTCTGACGGATTGCCGATGCGCTGGCGGATCTTGGCGAACTCGGACGCCTGGCTCCAATCAGGTTCCTGAATCCGCCCTTCGGCAAGGGCCGCAGCGTAGTGCGCCTTCCATCGTCTCTTGACTTCCTCATCGGTGAGGGAGTTGGCATCCAGCATTTCGAAGAGGAGGTGGAAGTGATTGCCCATGAAGGCGAAAAAGCCAAGATTGACGGCGAAGAAGCTGCACAGGCGCCAGAGGTGGGCCTCGAATATTGCGCGTTCCGTGGGGTCCTCAAAAGGGTAATAGCCTTTCTTCTTCCCTGCTACACGGTTATAGGCGTGGTAATAGCCCACGATGTTCTCGTGAAGCTGACGATTGATCTTAGCCATATTTGGGCTGGAGACGATTTTGATTCCAAACCCCAAGGGGGTTTCGTCTCGTTCCGTGCGGCTGGGGAGCCCAGAGGGCCGGAACCCCGTTGGGGTTTGAGGACACTGGCAAGCCCCCGGGGTAGCTCGTAGCTCCTCGTTCCTCGTCGCAACCCCGGGCTGGCAGATGCAAGCCCTTCGGGGTAAAACCGAAGGTGCCAGTCTGTCGTGCAGCGGGTCAGGAAGTCTGAGATTGGCTTAATGCTCTTCTCATTTCCGAGGGCATTTATGATCCAGACCTCGATCAATCTGCCGGAAAACAAATGGTGGCTGGAAGAACAGCCAGAACGTCCGCCGATGCCCTGCTTCGAGGGCTTGGACAAGATCGCGGTGATCGAAGCGCTGCGTCGGGACGTGGACGCAGGCAAGATGGAGATCGTCGAGGTGCCAGCATGGTGACGCAGGTGATCGATCTGCTCAACAGCCCGGAATGGAATTAAAACCAGCTGATCAAGCAGTCGCCAGTGATGATCGGCGACTTCCTGTCCCTGGCAAATTCAGTCGCATTCTCGCGAGGGGTCAAGGTGATCGATCTGCGCAACGCCATGCCGCGGCTCGGCAAGGATGCGATCAAGGCGATCCTTTTTGTCAACCTCGGCAAGATGTTCACCCCGAAGGATCCGCTGCTGCGCAAGGTGGCGCAAGACGTGATCGATCACAGCATGGCGGTCGGGCGGATCGCCAGCTTCCTCAGCACCCGCGTCAAGGTCGATCCCAACTCCGCCTTCCTTGCCGGCACCCTGCACGACATCGGCAAGCTCGCCCTGCTCAAGCACGTCGCCTCCCATTACAAGCTGCCCAAGGATCCTGCGATCGTCCCGCACGAAAGCCTGTTCGCCGAGATCTTTTCCCAGATCCACGAAGAGGCCGGGCGCGTCGTCTGTCAGCGCTGGGGACTCGAGCCCGACATCCAGGCCGCCATCGGCTTCCATCATTTCTTCAAGCCCCTCGCTCAAGGTGAAGAATCGAAGCGCTATCTCCACCTCGCCGCCTTGGTCAACTTGGCCGACATCATCGTCCGTATCCTCGGCAAAGGCATGCCGCATCCTCCCTGCGACCTTTTCAAGACCCTGCCGGCCAAGGTCATCGGTCTCGAATACACCGACACGACCAAGATCTTCTTCGCCAAAATCCCGGCCATGGTGCAGCAGGATTGAAAAAAACCTCGGACCGCAAGGCCCGAGGTTTTTTCGCTTCACCAAGATGTTGTGCTTAAGCTTGCGCCCACTGCTTCCGGATCAAGGCGATCGCCGCCTTGGTCTTCGCTTCGTCGCCACTGCGGCATTCGAGGCTGACCGCGACGGTGTAGCCGATCTCTTTCAGCGCCTTGAAGCCCTGGGTGTAGTTGTCGGCGTCGCCGTCCGTACCCGGCAGAGCGCGTTGACGACGGGAGGCGATGTGGACGTGGTGGATCCAGCGGGCGCCGCTGAGAATCGCGGCGTAGTCGGAGGTCTCCTCCCAGGTCATGTGCCAGAGGTCGGCCATCATGGCGCAGCCCTCGTTGTCGACGTCGCGGCAAATGCTGGCGCCTTCCGCCACGGTGCGGATGAAATAGGTTTCGTCGCGGTTCAGCGGCTCGAGCAGGAGGTGGGTTTTGTGCTCCTTGGCAAAGTCGCCGAGGGAGTTCAGGATCGACTTGCCTTCGTCCTTGCGGTCCCAGCGGGTGAAGCCGGTGAGGTACTTGCGGGCTTCAAGGTCGGGCATCGCCGCCTGGCCGTGGAAGGCGGGAACGTAGATGACGCCGGAAGAGCCGATCTCGCCAGCGGCTTCGAGCAGGCGCTTCATCGAATCTTCGAACTGCTGCCGCACCTTCGGGTCCGCCGCGATCGCCCAGCCCTGGAAGCCGGCGCAAACCGCCGTCACCGGCAGGCCGCTCGCCTTCGACGCGTCCCGGACCTCCTAGCAGAAACAGGGGGCAGGTCCCTATTAAGATGAAATGATGTGTTCAATGAAAAACTACTCCTCCAAGCTGCGCATCGGCGCCATTTTTACCCCCAGAAAC
>JAYTMY010000067.1:0-20926 GCA_043748535.1 Lentisphaeraceae bacterium
TTTATTAGAAAGTGAAGTGGCAAGTTTTTCATCATTTTTGTGATAGGAATTATTGAATTCTCTAAAATTCTTGAGCCATTCGATCTTAATATTCTCGACTTTGATTTTCTTTTCTAATTCTTCAATCTGCGTTTGAATTCGCTCTGTATTCTTTTTAGTTTTTGGAGAGTTTTTAAGAACTGCCAACCGCTCGTTCATTTTTTTCAGCTCATCCACATAGGGCAAGACATGTCTTTTTTCAAAGGTTTGTGCCTGACGTTCTCTGTTTTCCCATATTTGTTTTGCCGTCAAAGATTGCCCCCGAGTAGGATTAGGCTCAGGCGATGAGCTCGGCGAATTAGCTGCCAAGAAGCATGTTAAAAGTATTATCATTATTTTACTCTCCTTTCCACGAACGATTGATTACGGAGTAGTCAAATTTCAATGTGACACTATTCCAGCTACGCTTGATGATCGCGGTCATTTTTAACAAGCTCGAGCGTTGTGTTGATGTTGGTGTGGTAATGTCATAGCCGCTTGTCAAAGTCGAAATAAACATAAAATAAGTAGTGTCTGTTGATATTAAATTTTTGGTTTTCCACAAAAGCTGCTCGCGATCACGGTCATCCAATGTCAATACAGATGCGCTTCGGAAAGGAATGCCATAGGCAATAGGATTGCGGATTGTATTTATCATCCTAGCACCCACGGGAAAGTATTCCGTTGCACTCACCGGAGTTTTTACTCCAGGAAAGCTATTGATTAAATCAGTAATTTTTGCTGCGCTAATCGGGGTCACATCATTGGCGTCCACGCGAACATCGTAGAAAAGCGAGGTTAAGGTATTTTTCTGTTGACTGTTCGGGTTAATCGCATTGTGTATAGTCACAGATTTTTTGACATCAGGATCTTCTGCGTCAGTATAAACATAATTCAATAAAGATCGGTCACCACCATTTGAAATTTGGGCCAGAGATGTATTGGCATTGGCGTATTTTGTACTATCAAAGATAGCTGGGGCATCTTCACAATAATCGCATAAGTTTAATGTTTGGAATTTAATGCCACGTGAGATAGCTCCTAATTCACATAGATATTTTGGTTTGTCATCCCTGAAAAATTCGGTTGAAGTGATTTTTTGGATATCCGTAACGCCCGGCTCAGGATCAGCAGATGTTGTGCCCTGCACGAACAAAGATACTCCTGCATCGTCTTTATTTTGTGCGTTTAATGATTCGACGCTCGGCGTTGCACTAGATGTCCAAGTTAAAGTTGATGACCAATCAGCCTTTACATCATTAACCCTAGGATCATATGCAGAAATATTAAACACCGTTGAAGCATTTTCTGCTATAGTGCCAGCTGTTGGGCTAAAATCACATGCTTCTACTTGGTCTATAATTGTTGCGCCTCGTTTAAGGGTTAATGCATCAATGTGTATTGTGTTAAAGGTTACTTGACCTAAGCCATTCAAATCAGAAGTGAGCAAGGCTGTATTAGGCATTGAAGGAGTGTAATTCGATACAGTTGCTTCTGTACAAAGTTTGTATCCCCTAGCATTGGCAGCGACGCTCCAAGTTACTGTCTTATTAAAATTGATTGTCTGAGCTGCGTTTGCGGATGGAGTAATGACTGCACTTCCCGAGATAATTAAAGTTAAGGATTCGGCTTGCTTACAGGGATACATTGCCAATAATTCTGGGGACACGGCAATGTCAATTGACAGGTTTTTAGTTCCTGCAGCGCTGAGGTTTGTAAATTTTATATTGAGCTCATTAAGTAAGGGTGCTGCCTCGATTCCGTACAAAGTTTGAGTTCCAATTGTAATCGACGATGGATCACTATCTTGATCGATATAATCTTTAATATTTAGAGAAATCTGCGCTGCTTTTGCAATGTCTGCTACTGCTGCGTTTCTTAGATAGGGGATTCTATCTATGATCCCAGTTTGTACGTTGGTCGCGTTGTTAATGCTGCTTAAATCTAGTAGATCAGTTTTGTCCTTTTTAGGAAGACTCAAAATATCGTTATGAGGCAAATACGCAACCCAAGCAGTGTCATCATTAAGAACTTTTCCTATGTGATTAATAGATTTCCAAAATGGATCGGTAGTATTGAGTCGTGCATCGTAAATTTCATGGGTATATGCAGATGGATCGTCGCCTGACTTTGTTAAACCAGTCCGCGCAACTGTTCTGGCCAAACCCGTGTGAAAATCTTTTTTGTATGTATAGTTCGGATCTATGCATCCAGAAAATGGAATGACATACCAAGAATACATAATGTTTTTTGTGCTTGTCCCGCCGATGTTGTTAGTGGTCAATCCATACCAGTTAGGTTTTTGAGTGGCGGGAGCAAAATTTGTCGTTCCTTGATAATCGATGCCAAACTCAGTTTGGCTTGGGGCGCTACCATAGCTTGTTCCATCAATACTTGAGAAGAGCTTAGTGGGGAGTGCTTTGCCAGGAGTAAAAGTAGCAGCTGTCCATGAAGTTGAATTAGCATCAGGATAGGCCGTTACACCTGTAGCATCAAAGGTGGATTTTAATTTGTAAATGGCACTTTGTAAAGCCGATTCGCACATGGCTTGCGTTCGCAATTCAGCCGACTGATAGTTGGCTGAACGACCAGCGGCTACAGCACGGGCAGTAAATGCAAATGCTAGTATCATGAAAATTGCTAGGAAAATCAAAGCCAATATGATGGCGACACCTTGATCTCGAATTAAACTATTTAGCTTTTTCATAAATTCCTCACTTGTCCAAAATTATCAGTTTAGTAGCAGTGATCCGATTTTTTTTCAAAACTGCGTCATCAGTGATGTTAGTATTGCTGTCCTGAAGCGTGAGCGTAATCAGTATGGCATAAATTTTAGTAAAGGGAGAAGCCCCTGAAGTGGTGCCTGCCGTAAAATCAGTTTTGGTTTTGTAGAAAGTGTAGGTTATAGTCTTGACTCCACTAATCACATCGTCCGTAACCTCGTCCGAAGGCAAAGTTATAAGATCGTCTTTGCCTAAGGGTATAGCATTTTTCCATTTGCGCACAATTTTAGTATCTGTAAGGTCATAATTGATTGACGTAAGGCCGCCAATGCCGGAATTGCCAGCAATACGTCCGACATCTGAATTTGATCCTGCTACTGAACTGTAGAATGAAGAACTAGCAAAACTTAGGGAGGCATCAGAATTTTTTATGGCAATAGTATTCGCTGGATTGCTCAGTCCATCCGAATCTAAATCTTCATTGATATAAACACCTTTTAAATCTCTTTCAATAATTGCAAAAAATGTATTTGCGTCAGCAAGTAAATCATTTCTTAAGCCAGCTCTAAATGTGAAGTCTTGGTATTTAGAAAAGAAGTTGAGTAATAGCAGCATCATAACGGCAAAAATTCCCATAGAAATGAGAAGTTCAATCAGCGTGTACCGGATTTTTTTCATAAATAACCTTAGGGTTGGATGACTCGGTAGAAGGTTAAGCAGCGTCCAGCAGCACGATTAGCTGCGGGTGTATCAGTTTTGGTATTTGCAGGCCAATTGACATCAATTTCGGCTGTGCGGGTAGCTGCTGTATAGGTAATGTTGATAAAAGCTTTAAAATCGACTAAGGTAGAAGTGCCGATTATTGAGGAATGATCAACAATGTAAATGCCTTCAGTGTTTTTGGATAATGCCAAAGCTTGGCCGTGGTTAGCAATAGATGTACGAGTTAAAATGGTGCCATTGTTTACTGGTGTCGTTGCATATGCCGTGGGTAAGAGGCCCAATTTTGGAGGAGTGTCAGCAGGGCTTGCGCCAACATAGGGATTGGTCAATCCATCACAGTCCGCCGAGACATAATCACTCATGAATTGACCAATTTCAGCAGCATAGAGCTTTCCGTTAGCTGAGCCCAATGCCTCCGTCGACACTGGGATGATCCCCACCAGCCCGACCATGCCGATGGTGAGAATGGCCATGGCGACCAAGATCTCGACCAAGTTGAATGCTGTCTTACGCATGAGCTAACTCCTTGTTTACCAAAAACTGGCTTTGCCGGTGAACTTGTTGAGCTTGAGGGTTTTGGCACCTTCTACACCGGAGGCTCCGATGGACAGTGATGTTGAGGCGGTAGTTGTAATGGCCTCAATCTCACTGCGGCTATTGATGCTAGTCGTTGTGCTACTTTTATAGCCATCATAAGCCAAGGAGCCATTGGGCTTAAACATCACTCGTATTGCTTGGCCAGTGCTAGCACCTACCCATGCCGATGAGGGGATGTAAGACACTGCAGCTGAGGGCACTACGGACAGGGATAAATTATCGCCTGATAGTGCGTCGCCCTGATAAGTGGTCATCGCCATATATTTGTTGGAGTCGCGATACACCGCCACTTCTACATACTTCCTTTTCGCGATGGCATGATCACGAGCCATGCGCAGCTGGGCGGCGATTTGGGAGCAGGCGGCTTGGGTCGGGTCGACCTTGAGAGCCTTCATGGCGACGGCCATGAGGATGGCCATGATCATGATGACGGCGAGCAGTTCGACGATGGTGAAGGCTCGCATCTGGGGACGGGCTAGTCTCATCACGGGGCTCCTTGGTGATCTAGCTGCCATTATACGAGGCTTTGCGGCTTGCGCAAGACCTTCTCTGGCAGCCTGAGAAAGATAGCCAGCGTCGCCAAGGCGGTGCTTCTGGGCTGGGGAGTCAGGAAGGATTGTGATCATGGAGGGCGCCTGGTGTTTGTGCTGTCGATTCCATAGGTCTTCTATAGAGGGAAACTCCGCGGGATGGGCGGGTGTTGCAGCTGGGTCGATAAATCGGCGAAAAAATTTGCTCTCCCGAGATTTTTGTGGGTTGATCCTGGTAGCTGGTTGTTCGACCCCGAAGCGGGTCGGTGATTTTAGCCCATGGTTGAGCCGCATCGGCGACACCATGGGTAAGGGAGAGGGTTGAAAACCGACCCCAAGGGGGTCTCGGAAGGCCCTCCTTAGACCCCGTTGGGGGCGCGAGTCTTTGGGCTGCTGACCCGGGGTGTCGCCGATGCGGGTCAACCCCGGGCTAAAATCCCCCACTCCCTCGGAGTGAAGCAAATTGTAGCCGGGGCTTTCAAGCCCCGGTACGTTTGGCTATGAATTTGGCGTCGCGGCAGCGACGCGGTGACAGATGTGTTCGGGTGTGCGTCTTCCGCATCGCCACCGCCTGGTCCGGGGGTTGAAACCCCCGGCTACACTCATCCTGTCGCTTCGCGACGCACGAACCAAGCTCAAATCGGAGTGATACACATCGAAATTTTAGGCCTCTGTGCCCTCTGTGTCTCTGTGGTGACAAGCCTCTGCCGCTGCCATTTCCTTATTCGATCAAGGATTTGATTTGTCGGCGGCATTCGGCATCGGCAGCAAGAATTTCATCTAGCTTCGGCTGGGCGATTTTGGGTGCGATGTCAAGGCTGGCGCGGACGCAGCGCCAGATGCCGGGGAAATCGAGCTTGCCATCGAGAAAGGCGGCGACGGCAACTTCGTTGGCGGCGTTGAGCATGGCGGGGGCGACGCCGCCGATTTCCAAGGCTTCCCAAGCGTAGTCCAAGGAGGGGAAGCGCGTCGTGTCTGGCGCTTCGAAGCTGAGATTGATCAGCTTGCTGAAGTCCATCGGCGGTAGGCCACCAGTCAAACGTTCCGGCCAAGTGAGGGCGTATTGCACCGGGAAGGCCATGTCGGGAGCGGACATCTGGGCCAGAACGGTGGAATCGGTGAACTCGACCATGGAGTGGACGATGGATTGCGGATGGATGACGACTTCGACCTGCCGGGGCGGAATTCTGAAGAGATGGCTGGCCTCGATCACTTCGAGCGCCTTGTTCATCAAGGTGGCGGAATCGATGGTGATCTTTCGTCCCATCACCCAGGTCGGATGTTTCAGCGCTTGTTCGGGTCGGATGGCGGAAAAGTTCTCTGCCGGGCAGCGCAGGAAGGGGCCACCGGAACAGGTGAGGAGGAGGCGCCGGATATGTTCAGGGCGTTTGCCTTCCAGACACTGGAATAGGGCGGAGTGTTCGGAATCAACGGGAATGATTTTGCCGCCGTGGGCCGCTGCGGTGGCCATGACCAACTCCCCCGCCATGACCAGGATTTCCTTCGAGGCGAGGGCGACGGTTTTGCCAGCGCGGAGGGCGCTCAGGACCGGGCGGAGTCCGGCGGTGCCGACGATGGCGCAGAGCAGGACATCGACACGCGGATCGGAAGCGACCTGGCAGAGGGCGTCGATGCCGGCGTCGGCGCGGATGCCGGGAGCCAGGGCGAGGCGCAGTTCCGGCAGCTTGGTTTCATCGCCGACAAGGGCGGTTTCGACCTCGAATTCACGCGCCAGTGCGGCGCAGGCTTCGGCCTGGCTACCAGCGGCGAGGGCGAGGACGCGAAACTGGCCGGGATGGCTGCGCAGAACGCGAATGGCGCTGGAGCCGACCGAGCCGGTACAACCGAGAATGACGATGTTTTTCACGAGTGGGGTGACCTGAATTGGGGTGATGCCACTATAGCCATGAATACGGAGGCGGAAGCGAAATTTCACCACGGAAATCACAGAAAACACGGAAGAGCAGAGACCGGGGATGGAGCTCTCCACTGGGCTCGTCGGCATCCTGCCGGCTTGTTGGAGGCCTGGGTGAATGAGCCCAGTGGGGAGAGGCAGAGCTGCAGCCGGCAGGATGCCGACGAGCCCAGCGGGGAGCTTCTTCAGTCACCGGGCCCGAGGAGCTCAAGAGCGGCGCGGGAGATGGGTAAGGCCAAGCCGTCCATGCAGATCCATTGGCCGCAGCGGCGTTGATAGCATTCGAGGCAGGTCGCGGTGTCGGAACGGACGACGCGGGAGCGTCCCCAGGGGCCGACGCGCGAGGGCGAGGTCGGGCCGAAGACAACCACCAGCGGCGTCCCGAGGGCCGAGGCGAAATGGCCGGTGGCGCCTTCCGAGGCCATCACCAGGGCGGAGGACTCGACCAGACGGGCCAGCTCCGGCACCGAGGTGGCTCCGGCGAGATTGAAGAGTCGGGATCGCAAGTCTTCCGGAGCGCTGGCGAGCGCCGCCTCGATGTCGGCCTTCTTGTCCGGCGTCGCGGCAAAGGCGAACATCAGATCGGGGCGGAGCTGATGAATGGCGGCGGCGGCCTCGATCCAAGTGACCAGCGGCACATCCTTGGTGACCCAGGAGGTGAAGGGCGAGATGCAGACGATGCGGCGGCTGGCGAGGGCGGGCCGGAGCGCCTCGGGCAGCTTGGCAGCGAGATCGCGACCGGCTTCGGCTGGCAAGGCGAGGCGGGGAAAACACTGGTCAGCCGGGATGTCGGCAAGCGCCAGCAATTGCCGCAATTCGTCGAGGGCGTGAGCCTGCTTGCGGCGCAGGCCGGTGACGAAGGGATAGCGGCCCTTGCAGAATTTTTTCGCCGCCCGGGTGAGGTAGAGGAGGAGCACCGAACGTTCCGCTCCTTGCAGGTCGATCGCCAGATCAAAATGGTCTTGCCGGAGCTCGGCGGCGACCCGGCGGAATTCCGTCCACACGGCGCCGAGATGGAGCTTACGGAGATTGGCTTTCTGGGCCCGCAAGTCGGCGACGATCAAGCGATCGACGAGAGGGTGGCCACTGACGGCGAGGGCGCAGGAGCGGTCGACGACAAAGGTGATGCGCGCTTGCGGGAAGCGCGCTTTGACCGCGTCCAGGGCGAGGGTCGAATGGATGACATCGCCGAGGCTGGTGAGTTTGATCAGGAGGATGTTCACGGCGCAGACATTAGCGCGGCGGACGCCATGCGGTAGCGTCGGAAGCGAAGTCGACCACGGAAAACACGGATGGCACGGAAGTCTGGAGGATATTGTTGTCCTGCAAGCTTCGTCTCGATTAGGGCTATATGTCTTGGGTCATCTCCTCGGCTGCATTTTTCGGGCTATACTTGTCGCCGAACATCTCCGGGGATTCCGCCATGCACCGCTCCTTTGCCGTCGCTTTTCTCTGCATTTTCTGCCTCTTCTCCTGTGCCTCGAATTGGGAGAAGCCGGCGGCGCCGCTTTTGCCGGCCGATCTGCCGGCCAAGGGGGATGTCATGGCGCAGTGGTGGACGCAGCTTGGCTCGCCCGAGCTCAACGCCCTGGTCGAAGAAGGCTTGGCGAAGAGCTTCGATGTCCAGATCGCTTTGACCAAGATCGCGGAAGATGGCGGCGCCATCGACGCGGTGATCGCGGCCAGCCTGCCCGAGCTCAATGCCAGTGGCGGCGTCACCCGAAAGGAGCGCTCGCAGAATGTCGAAGGAGCCAATCAGGGGCCCCTGATCAGCAACACTTGGAACTCGGCCCTGAAATTCTCTTACGACACCGACGTCTCTTTCCTCAACCTGCGTTCACGCAAGGCAATGGCGAACGACCTGTTGCGGGCGGACACCTATCTCGTCGCGGCCACCCGAGCCTCGATCAGCGGCCGCATTGTCCGCACCATCCTCGCTGCTCGCGCGACGGAACTGCAGTGCCAGCAATTGCGGCGCTCTATCGCCTCCTATGATTCGACCTTGCAGATCCGCCGTCAACAGCTCGCCATCGGCGCCGTCAGCCCGCTCGAAGTGCAGCGGATCGAGGCCGACTCCGCCCGTCTGCGCGCCATCCTGCCGCCTCTCGAGCTGGCCAGTGAACAAGGCCAGCATCAGCTCGCCTTCCTGCTCGGCCGCGATCTCACCGACACCAGCTTAGCGGCGCAATTGGCGGCCATCCCTTTCGACCAGATCAGCGCCGCCTTGCCGCCGCCTAGTTTGAGCGCGGATTTATTACCACGCCGTCCCGATGTCCGCGCTGCGGAGGCCCAGCTCGACATGGCAGCCAACGAAGTGAACGCCATCCGTTCCCGCTACTACCCCCGCATCTCCTTGCTCGGCGGCGTCGGTGTCGAAGCCAACAACCGAGATCAGCTCCTCCATTCTGACTCGGAGGCGTGGAGCGCCGGCATCGGCGTATCGCAGCCCCTGCTTGGCCTTTTTGCGGTTGCCGCAGCCGAAGACCGGTCCATCGCCCAACGTGATCGCAGTCTTTTGCTCTACCGCCAGACCGCTTCCCGTGCCTGGCAGGAGGCCCGCAGCAGCCTCAGCGCCTGCACCGCCGGCAGCCGCCGAGTCACCGCCCTCGATGAACGCGTCACCGCCCTGTTAGGCCAGCTCAAGAGCCTGGAAAAACGTCGCGATCTCGGCGCCGCCGGCACCTTGGAAGTGCGCGATGCCGAGCGGCAGCTCATCGATGCCGAAATCAGCCTCACTCAGGCGCGTGCGGATGCCGCCATTTCCCGCAGCGAAGCCATCCTGGCGCTTGGTGGCGGCTGGTGATTTCAATTTCGACTTCTTGGCCAGCAGTGCGGCGTCATTGAGAAGTCCTTGGCACCTTTTGCGTTACCCCGAAGGGGTGAAAATCTCAAAGCCCAGGGTTGCGCCGAGCTTCGAGGCGCTACCCTGGGGACCGGCCAAGTTTTTCGTCCCCCAAAAGGGGTTCATCTCGCTTACGCTCTCCGGCGCACGGAACGCGCCGAAACCCCTTTGGGGTATGGAGTTAAATCGTCTCGTACCCAGGGTAGGCGATGCGCCAACCCTGGGCTGGAGGCTGAAACCCCTTCGGGGTTGAGCAGCATAAAAGGTGCCATTGGCATTTTCATCATTCGCCGCAGCGGGTCAGGAAATCTGAGGGTAGGCGATGCGCCAACCCTGGGCTGGAGGCTGAAACCCCTTTGGCTTGAGCGTCGCAACAAGGCTTATTTCCCCTGCAGCGCCTGATTCAAAAGGAGCGAGCAGGCGGGCTGTTTTTCGCTGCGGGCGACATCAGCAGCGGTGCGACCGCTGGCATCAACAGCCTGGAGATTGGCACCGGCGGCGAGGAGGGCGCGGCAGCACTCGACGAGGCCCTTGCGAGCGGCGGTGTGGAGAGCAGTGTCGCCAGCTTTGGAGACCGAGTTCAGCGGCGCACCGGCGGCAGCCAGAGCGGTGATGATGGCCGGGGCTTCCTCTTCGATGCTCAGGCTCCAGAAGATCGGGGTGAAGCCATCGTTATCGGCAAAGCGCGCGTCGGCTTTCGCGTCAAGGAGGGTTTTGACACTGGCGATGCGGCCGCGTCGGGCGGCAACGTGGATAGAGGTCTCGCCGTCAAGAGCCCGTTGATTGCAGTCGATGCCATGATCGAGGATCAGTTTCATCAGGTCAGCGCGACCCCAGAAAGCGGCTTCATGGAGGAGGCTGCGGCCCTTGGCATCAACGAGACTCCAGCCCTTGGGTTCGGCCAGGATTTGCACGAGGGCGGGGCTGCCGGCGCGGATGGCGAACATCGCGGCACTGCGGCCGGAGCGGTCGCGGATTTGGGGATCGGCCTTCGACTGCAGGAGGAATTCCACCATTTGAGCATTGCCGGCGGCAGCGGCGTCATGGAGCGCGGTGCGGCCATCACCATCAACGGCGTTGACCGGGCTGCCGGCGAAAATCAGGGCTCGAAGGGCTTCGAAATGGCCTTGACGGGCGGCGTCGTGCAGGGCGCTGCGGCCTTTCAAGTCGGCAGCGAAGAGGTCGCTGCTGATCGGCAAGAGGACGCCGGAGCAGTCGCCTGCGGAGATCGGCTGGATCAGAGCTTCCTGCAGGGCGCTGCGGCCGCGTTGGTCGCGCAGCTTGGCATCGACCCCGGCTTCGACGAGGAGCGGAATCAAATCGGGACGGCGATGGGCAGCGGCTTCATGCAGGGGGCTGCGGCCGAATTTGTCGACCACTTTGGCATCGGCACCAGCAGCAATGAGCAGCTTCAACTCGACCGGGCGGACGGCGGGAGCGGCGAGATGGAGGACGCTGGAGCCATCTTTGTCGATCACTTTGGCATCGGCTCCCTTTTCCAAGAGAGCGCGGATGACCTGGCTGTTGCCGTTCCAGACGGCTTCGGCTAAGGGGCTACGACCGGCTTCATCGCGAGCTTCCAGCGACAGGCCCGCGGCAATCAGTTCCAAGCAGAGGGAATCATGATTGGAGATCGCGGCGAGATGCAAGAGGTTGTGACCTTTGTCGTCAACGGCCGTGAGTTGATCAGGCTGTTTAGTCAGGGCGCGGGCGAGGCGGTCGCGCTTGCCGTTTTTGGCCATATCTGCCAAGGCTCCTGCAAGCTTCTTGGGCTTGTCGGCGGCGGGCTTGTCGGCGGCGGGCTTGACCGTCGGAAAACGGGGGCTGGAGCAAGCGGCGAGACTGCTGAGGACGAGGGTGGCGAGGAGTGTACGGAGCATGGTGGGGGCCTCTGGAAAATGTTCGGCGGACAGAATAACACCGCTCGCCGATTTTGCGGCACGGCCTGTCGGGAAGAGTGGCCAATTGAGCCGGAGAGAGGAAATTGCGAGGAACAATTTTATCGGAGAACACGACATGAAGCTAGGATTCTGTATGAACATCTTTCCGGGCGAGACCTTGGAGGAATGCCTATCGGCTCTTCGCGGGCCTTGCCGAGAAGTCAAGAAGCGGTTCTCTCCGGAGACGATCCTGCCGGTGGGGCTCCGTCTCGGGGCGGTGGCGGTGCAGGAGGCTCTGGCCGATCTACCGCGTTTGCGCCACGTCTTGCAGGAAGAAGGCTTGGCGGCCTTCACCATCAACGCCTTTCCTTATGGTCGTTTTCATGGCGTGCGGGTGAAAGAGCAGGTTTATCTGCCGGACTGGAGCGATCGTCGCCGCCTCGATTATTCCCTCGATTGCGCCCGGGTTTTGGCGGCCCTTCTGCCTGAGGGCGGCAGCGGCAGCATCAGCACCGTGCCGCTCGGCTACGGCAAAGGTCCTCTGGATTCTCCTTGGCCCTTGCTGCAGGAAGCAGCCGAGGCCCTGGCCCAGTTGGAAGAAGAGACCGGCCGTCGCATCGTCCTCGCCCTTGAGCCTGAGCCCGATTGCCGCCTGGAAACCTGCGACGAAGCGGTGCAATTCTTCGCCGCCTTGCCGGGCTCGCCGAGCCGTCGACGCCACCTCGGCATCTGCCTCGACACCTGCCACGCGGCACTGCAATTCGAAACCCCGATCGACACCTTGCAGCGCCTGCTCGCGGCCGGCATCGCGGTGCCGAAGATCCAGGTCTCTTCCGCCCTCAAGGCCGAATCACCGGCGGCCAGCAGCCTCCTGCGGCCCTATGCGGAAGGCGTCTATCTGCATCAGACGAGGGTTCGCAGTGAGGCCTCACCGGTGCAGATCTTTGCCGATCTCCCCGAAGCCCTGCAAGTCGCCCCCGCGGGTCAATGGCGGACGCATTACCACGTTCCTCTCGACATGGAGCGCCGTGCCGACGGACTCGACAACACCAGCGATCTCCTGACCCCGGAATTCTTCGCCGTCGCCGTCGCCGCCGGCTGCGATCTGGAGACCGAGACCTATACCTTCGACGTCCTTCCCGGGGAACGCGGCAGCGTCAGCGATTGTCTCGCCCGGGAGCTGGAATTCGTCCGCCTTCGTCTGCCTCGTTAAGTCGCTTTCTCGCTCCGGACTATATTGCCGCCCTCAGCCCCAAAGGTTTGCCATGAACGCACTGCTGCCCCTTTTTGCTTCTCTTTGCATCGCACAACAAGCCGCGCCCGAAGCGCCGAGTCCACCTTTGCCGCCTTTCCCTTCGGCTGCCCCCCTCCCCCAAGGCGGCACGGACCACACTCGCGATATCAATCCCTCGGTCCGGCATCTACTCCTGCCGCCCTGGCGACGCATCGACCCGGCCAGTCTCGCCAAGCAAGCCGGCTTGAAGGATCTCAAGATGGGCGCCCTGCGCGAAAACGCCGAAGGCAAGAGCTTCCGCAGCAGTGACGACCTGTGGGCCCTCTTCTCCCTGAAAAACAGCAAGATTCTGGTCGATGACGAAGAATGGGACCGTGCCGCGGAAATCCCCGGCGACCTGCAAGTGGCGAAAAATCTTTGCGAGTTCCGCACCGGCGAAAACAACTGGATCGAAGCTTGGCACGATGGCCAACAGCTCGGATCCGGACGCGAGGTCCTCTGTTTCTCCGGCGCCGAACTGGCCGGATCGGGCCATCTGGTGATCCGCACCAGTTGCGCTGCCGGAACAAACCAAGGGCTGCGATTCTACCGGATTTATGAAAGCGACTGGCTGGCTGCCGCGAGCCAAGACGCGAGCCAGTGGTCGCCCTTGAGCAGCGCCACGGTCAAGCGCCTCAACGCCGGCCCGGCGATTTTCCTGAAACGCGATTATGACTGCCCGAGCGCCGAGGCCTGCCAGGACATCGCGATCCACGCCCATGCCGCTGTCACCGCCGTCTGGATCAATGGCACCGCCGTCGATCTCGCCCGCCAGGGTCTGCCCGCCGGCCTCCTCAAAACCGGCCGCAACTCGATCCTTTTGCAAGTGACGCCGCCGATCGCTACCGGCCCCTGCGATTTACTTGCCTTAGAAAAACGCCAGCTCTTGCGCTTGCCGCAAAGTGTCGCTATCGCCGCTGGCGAAGCCCTCCAGGTGCATCTCGAGGATGGCGCGGCGCGGGTCATGATTGACGGAGTCCGCCGCGGCTGGGCCATCGCCGATCAGGAGGAAGTGCTTTTCTCGGTCTCTCCCGGCAAACACGAAGTCGTGCTCGAATGGTGGCGTCCTGCAGAAGCCTTGCCGAAGCCCAAAATGAGCGTCGTCAAGGCTGGTCTTTCCAGCTTGCGCCGCCTCGACTTCGGTCTTGATGAACGCTGCAGCGCCGTCCAGCAAGCTGATTCTCCGTGGGCGCAAGTGGCTTTACTGCGCCATCGCGCGTCCTGCGAGGCCAAGCTCAACTTGCAGGCCGAAGAAGCCGCCCTGGCCGGCCTCATGCTTCGTTTTGCCCTCCCCGGTGGGCCCCAGGTAAGCAGCGACTATCGCGTCAGTGTCAACGGCAAAACCGCCCCCGGCAGTGGCGGGCTTCACCTCCTCGCCGGACTGGTGAGCGCCGGCGACAACCGTATCCAGATTGAACTGATCAGTGGCGCCCCCCTGCCGGAACCCGCCCTTGATCTTCTCGATCGAGCCCCCCGCATCCCCTCCGTGCCGAGTCCGGTAGCTGCGGCGCCGGAGCGAGTCCCCCTCCCCGCCGGCCCCTTTGTTCTCAACCTTGAAGACATCACTCTGGCGAGTTTTGGCGTCCAGGGTCAAGGTGCGCTGGCTGCCGCCGCCCGCGGCCAAGGCATGCTGACGTCGCAGCCTCAGATTCTGACATGGGAAGATCACTTGCCTGATGGCAGAGCTGCCCTCGATTTCGGCCTTGAGCGCCTGCGCAGCTGGCTTCGCCTCGAAGCCGGTGGCCGCCCGCTCACCCTCATCTTGCCACCTGCCGGAGCAGAACCCAGTTTCGCGGGAGTCGAAATGATCCTCTTCCTGCAATGGGCCAAAGAGCAGTCGGAAGGGAAAGCCTGCAATGCCGATCCGGCGGCCGCGGAAGCTCTTGCCCGCAGCAGCGGCCTGTGGACGAAATGGCTGCAACAGCGCCGGGAAAAGACCCTCGCCAAGCTGCGCGGCGTCATCGCCGAGGAATGCCCGCTGGCGAAAGTCGAATAGGAATACTCAAGCGAGGCCGACCCAAGTGACGAAGGCGTGCCAACGGAGCATCTCTTGGCAATGACGGAAGCCCGCCTCGCGCAGGACTGATTCGGTCTGAGCGGCGGGCCAGGGACGAAGGACGCCGTCGAGGGCGGCGCGTTTGTGGACGAGTTGTTCCGGGGTGTAGCCGTTATCGAGTCGGAAGGCATCGTGTGCGGCCATCGCGAACTCCGCAAAAGCGGGGGCCGGCGCGGTCTTCTCGGCGATCAGAAGTAGACCGCCCGGAGGCAAGGCGGCGCGGATGCGGCGCAGCAATTCCAAGCGGCGTTCCGGCGGGGTGAATTGCAGGGTCCAGCCCAAGACCACCACCGCCGCACCATCGAGTTTTGCGTTTTCCGCATCGTTGCAGCGCCACTCCGCCAAGGGCAGACGGCCGGTGGCAATGTCCAGCATGGCCTGCGAGGGATCATGGCCGACGAGACGGCGTCCGGGGGCATCGAGATCGACCCGCACCAGCAGCGAACCGGTGGAGCAACCGAGGTCGTGGACGGCGCCTTCCGGGGCATTGCGGATGAGCACCGAAAAGGCGGCATGGGTGTCGCGGTAAAGAGGAATCGAGCGCCGCGCCATGTCGTCAAACGACGAGGCCACTTCGGCATCGAAGCGGAAGCTGCCGGGGGTGACGGCGGAGCGGAAGAGTTCATCGCGGCGGATGTCGGGCATGGCTTTGCAAGGGTTTTAGGAGTGTGAAGTGGGGACGTGGCTCGACCATCCTGGTCGAGTGTGCTTGAGCTACAAACTCGAGCTGGCAGCTCGAGCCACGACCTGCATAAAACGAAAACCCGGAGCGGGGCTCCGGGTTACTGAGGCCGCTGTCGCGCCTCAGTTGGGCGGGGGCAGCGCGAAGCTGGGCAGGGCGGGGCTGGCGCCGGTGCTGAAGTTCTCGAGCGGCACTTGATAGCCCTCGGGAACGACGATCTTGGGTTTCGAGAAAGCGACGACGAGGCCGATGACCAAGGCGGCGGCAAGAGCGCCGATGACGGCGTAGGTAGCGTATTTATGCATGTTTCCTCCGGGATTTGAAGCTTGGGTCGCGGCGTTGTCACTTTTCAGGTGAGCTTTGAGCGAAGAATCGCCTTCGCCGCTTTCTTTATCATACAGTGCCACCGCTTCGTCAGGATCAACCCCGTACTCTTCACAAATTTTGCGCAAATATCCACGGGTGTAGACGGCCGGAGGGAGTTTGGCGTATTCGCCATTCTCCAAAGCGGCGATATGGACGAGGCTGACCTTGGTCTTTTCGTAGACTTGGCGAATGGTCATGGCGCGTTCCTGGCGGGCTTCCTGGAGGAGCTGGGGCAGGCTGCGGGCGTGGATCGGGCTGCGGGCAGGCACAGGCTTGGGGATGGGCTGGCTGTGGGTTTCGCTGACGGCGCATTCTTCATCGAGGCCGGCGGGGATGGCCTCGGGAGCGGCCTCGGGCGGGCGAACGAGGCTGGGCTCGGTGTGCGGATTGGCACCAGGCATGAAGTCCGCTTCGCTATCAAGGGCGGCCGCGGCGGGGCGGATCGGCTCGGCCTGTGGCTCGGAGCGGCGGAGAAGGAGGCGGGGCGCCTCACTTTGAGGGGCTTGGCTATCTTGGTCGTTGTCGTTCATGATTGACTCCTGTCGTCTTCAAATCGTTCCCAGTTGATGTCGCGCTGGCCGGCGCTGGTCTTCGGCGTCACATAGCCGGCTTCCTCGAGTTCATCCATCAGGTCGGCGGCGCGGTTGTAGCCGATGCCGAGACGACGCTGCAGATAGGAGGTGGAGGCTTTGCGGTCGCGGCGGATGCAGTCAATGGCTTTCTTCAGCAGCGAGCCGTCGTCATCGTCGCCACCAGGAAGCTCAAGTTCGCCTTGTACGGCGGGAGCGGCGTCGCCCTCGATGTCGACGTCGACCGCTTTCAGAATGTCCTTGAAACTCGGTTGGCGTTGGGCGGCGCAGGCGGCGACCACCGATTCGATATCGCTATCCGGCACGAAAGCGCCTTGGATGCGGGTCAGGTTGGAAGCGCCAGGCGGGACATAAAGCATGTCGCCTTTGCCGAGCAGTTCATCGGCGCCGGAGCGGTCGAGGATGACGCGGGAGTCGACTTGTTGCGACACCTTAAAGGCGATCCGGGTGGGGAAGTTGGCCTTGATGATGCCGGTGAGGACTTCTTTGCGCGGCGTCTGGGTGGCGATGACGAGGTGAATGCCAACGGCGCGGGCCTTCTGGGCGATGCGGGCGATCGAGCCTTCGATTTCGGCCTTGGCGCTCATCATCAGGTCGGCCAGTTCGTCGATGATGACGACGGTCATCGGCAGGCGGGGCGGGATCGGGTTGCCGAAGTCGTCTTCTTTCGGTTCGCTGGCGCGGACAACGCGGCCGTTGAAACCTTCGAGGTTTTTGACCCCGACCTTGGCGAGAATCTGGTAGCGGCGTTCCATTTCGAAAACTGCCCAGCGCAGGGCCGCGGGGGCGTGTTTCGGGTCGGTGATCACTGGCGTGACGAGGTGCGGCAGATCGCGGTAGGCGGCGAATTCGACCTGTTTCGGGTCGATCATGATGAGCTCGAGTTCATCGGGAGTGAAGCGCAGCACCAGGCTCATGATCAGGGTGTTCATGAACACCGATTTACCCGCGCCGGTGGCACCGGCGACGAGGAGGTGAGGCGCCTTAGCGAGGTCGAGGATTTCGGCTTTGCCGGCGACGTCCTTGCCGAGGACGACCGGCATCATCGCCCGGCTGTCCTGGAATTCGCGGTTTTCGATGAGAGTGCGGAAGCACACCGCCGAGGCCTGATCGTTGGGCACTTCGACGCCGACCGAGCGGCGGCCGGGGATGGGCAAGAGGATGCGGATGGCGACTGCCTGCAGCTCCATCGAGATGTTCTTTTCGAGGTTGCCGATGGCTTCGATCCGGACCGATTTCTCCGGCAGGATTTCAAAGAGAGTGACGCGGGGGCCGACGATCGCCTCGCCCATTTCGCAAGGGATTTTGAAGTTCCGCATGACATCGTGGATGATGGCTTTTTTGCGCAGGACTTCATGTTCATCGACGGTGTTTCTTTCGTCGATGCGGCTGAGCAGGTGGGTGGCCGGCAAGATGTAGGGCGCCTTGCCGTGAGGCGGTGGCGGGGCCAGGCGGGGCGGCGGCAAAGACGCCGGGGCGAAGGCGGCTTCATGATGCGGCCTCGCATCGATGATTTGCGGCTTCCGCGCTTCGACGACCGGGCGCGCTGCCGGCGGCAGGAAGCGACTGGCCTCATCGTTGAGGGCGCTGCCGCTGTCATGGCGACCCACGGCTTGCGCCGAATCCATCGCGCCCACCGCGCCGGAGCTGTCGTGGCGCGAGGCGATGGCCGGAGCGAAAGAATCTTTTTTCTTGCTCACCGGGGCGGGGCTGACCGGCACTTCCTGGCCCTCGATTTTCTTGCCCGGGACGACCTTGAGCCAGCTCATCACGGTGGAGGCACTCTTGCGGATGCGCGACACCGGGACCGCGGGAGCTGCGTCGGCAACCGGAGCCTGCGGACTGGCCGGCTGATTCTGACTGCGCACTTCCTGCCATTGATTGAAGCTGCGGCGCCAGTCATAGAGCCAGACCGTCGCCAGACCGAAGATGCTGAGAACGGCACCGAGGATGATGCTGCCGACGTCATTGAGGCAATAATAAAGAATGCCAGTGCCGGGATTGCTGAAGAAGCTGCCGATGGCGCCGCCAGGGCATTCCTTGAGATTGAGAGATTGGCATTGCGGCGCGAGGAAATCGGGGAAACAGCCAAGAATCATCACCAGACCGGAGACGCTGAGGCCCAAGCCCGCGACATATAGCCAATTCGCCGGATGCAGTTGTCCTAAAGCGCGCCGGAAGAGGCAAGTGCTGATCAAGAGAGCCGCCGGCCACGCCGCCAGACCAAAGGCCAACACCATCCAGTAGCTGAAACGCGCCCCAAAACTGCCCATCCAGTTAAGATGATGCAAGGCCTCGGCACCGCCACTGACCTTGGCGACATCTTCGACTCTATAGGAAATCAGGGACAGCAGGATGAAGACGCTGGCAAGACAGACGGCGACTTGCCAGCCGCGGCTTTTAAGCAGCGGACGGACGGTGGTTTCCTGGGCCTCGGCGGCTTCGGCGGCTTCGGGCATCAGCAGATTCCTGTTTAGAGTTTGATTGCCCCCTAAGCTAGAGTATCTTCGCAGGAATTCACAGGGGTTTTTGATTCATGTATCCCCTCATATTGCGTCCATTGCTGCAAAGCACCCCCTGGGGTGGCGACCGACTCGCCGCCTACGGCCGTGTCGTCCCCGCCGGCTCCGGCGGCCGCTCACGGGAAATCTTCCACGATGCCGACGGCTCCTCGCCGGAAATCGCCAACGGCCCCTGGGCCGGTCGGCGCCTCGCCGAGCTCGTCGAGGAACAGCCGGAAGCCCTGATCGGCACCCGCCATAAAGCCGGCGAGCCCTTCCCTCTCAGCGTCTCCTTCCTCGACACCGCCAGCCCGACGGCGATCATCGTCCACCCCGATGAACGCGCCGCCGAACTGCAAGATGCCGATGCCAAAACCGAAACCCTCTTCATCGTCGAAGCCGAGCCAGGGGCCCAGATTTGGGCCGGGCTGCGGCCCGATAAACTGCAGCACCAGTTCGTCTCGCGCATCGGCACCGATGACTTGATCTCCTGCCTGAAGGCCTGGCCAGTACAAGCCGGTGACGCCTGCTTCATCCCGGCGGGACGAGTCCACTGCATTGGCGGCGGCATCCTCGGCGTCGAAATCTCCCAGAACAGCGCCTCCGACTGGCGCCTGCACGACTGGAACCGTCCCGGTCTCGACGGCGATCTGCGCCCCCTTCATCTCGAGCAAGGTTTGGCCGCCACCAATTTCAAAGACCGCGGCCTGGCGGTGATCCGCGCCGATGTCTCTCCGGTGGCGCGCAACAAACGCCAAAGCCTGAGCTTCTGCCGCCACTTCACCGTCGAACGCATCCGGCTGGTCGAAGACTTCTACTCCGCCACCATTGTCAAATCCTTCCAGATCTTGATCAACCTCGGCGACGACATGCCCCTGCGTTATAGCGGCGGCGAATTGATCCTGACCAAGGGCACCACCGTCCTTCTCCCCGCCTCAATCGGCCCCTATTCTCTACACCCCGTCAGCCAGGGCGAAATCCTGCGCGCCGCCCTCGAACTCGCCTAAGACAGGCTCTGTCGAGGAAAGTGGCAAGCAAACTCTTGCACTGACGCCGAAATGTAGTATAATTCGGGCTGACCCAACGAAAAACAGCAAATCAGCAAGGATCTTACAGGATGAACAAGGACCAGATCGCCCAGGCCATCATCGACATCATCATGGACATCAACCCCGATGCCGACTGCTCGGCCCTCGTGCCCGAAGTAGCCCTGCGCGAACAACTGGAACTTGACTCCATGGACTTCCTCGACATCGTCATGGAACTCCGCAAGAAATTCGGCGTTGAAGTTCCCGAAGCCGAATACGGCAAGCTCGCTTCCCTCGCCAGCTGCTGCGAATACCTCGGCCCCAAAATGGCCCATATCTGATTTTTCTTCCTCCTTTCCAAACGGGACCGGCCTAGCGCCGGTCCCGTTTTTATTAGCGCGTAAAGCGGTTACGAGGTAAAGGAGTAAAGAGGTTATGAGGTAAAGCATCTTGCTCCTTGACCTCTGACGCCTGACCCCTTTACCTCCTTACCTCTTTACCTCTTTACTCCTTTACCCCTTAACCTCTTTACCCGGTTCTTCATCCATGTACGACTGCATCATCATCGGCGCCGGAATGTCCGGCTTGGCAGCAGGCATCCGCCTCGCCCACTTCGGCAAAAAAGTCGTGATCCTCGAGCGCCACGCCATCCCCGGCGGCCTCAACTCACACTACTCCAAAGACGGCCGCCGCTTCGATGTCGGTCTTCACGCGATGACCAACTTCGTCCCCCGCGGCACCAAGGGCGCCCCCCTCTCCAAACTCCTGCGCCAGCTGCGCATCGATCACAATGAGCTCGACCTCGTCGAACAGGGCTTCTCCTCGATCGACTTCCCCGGCCGCAAGATTCGCTGGACCAACGGCATGGGCATGATGGTCGACGAAGTCGCCCGCGAATTCCCGAGCCAGGTCGACGGCTTCCGCCGCCTCGTCGCCCACGTCCAAGGTTACGAAGACACCGCTCTCGACGCTCCCTACCTGAGCTCCCGCGAAGTGGTCGCCGGATTCATCAGCGACCCGACCTTGATCGACATGATCTTCTGCCCGGTGATGTACTACGGCAGCGCCGTCGAAGACGACATGGACTTCAGCCAATTCTGCATCATGTTCAAGGCGGTTTTCAGCGAAGGTTTCTGCCGTCCCCAGATCGGCGTCCGCCACCTCCTCCGCCTCCTCCAGCACCGCGTCAAAGAAGCCGGCGC
>JAYTMY010000068.1:0-9506 GCA_043748535.1 Lentisphaeraceae bacterium
CATCGGCGACACCCCGGGTCAGCAGTCTAAAGAGGCGCGACCGAAGGGGTCAAGGATAAACGGCAGCTAGCAGTCGAGTGCAGCCTAGATTCCACACCAGGAACCTGGCTTTCCTCGACCCCGTTGGGGTCGTTTTTCATAATTCTCTCTGACCCAGGGTGTCGCCGATGCGGCTCAACCCTGAGCTAAATTCTCCGACCCGCTTCGGGGTCGAGCAACTAGCAGCAAAGAGCAAGCTACAAAAATCCCGGGACAACCGGTTTTTTGAATCTGGAATTTTGAATTTTGAATTCCGCTTCATGATTCCGGCGCCGGCGAATGCTCTGGCGCATGGGAGGCCCAGCGGTTCATTTCGGCGATCAGGCGTTGCTGTTCATCGGCATAGCGGCGCAGCTCGGCTTCTTCGAATTCACCCGGCACGGATTCCACTTCGGGAGCGGAGAAGAGAAATCGACAGGGCAGCCCGGAAAGCTCGGCTTCGCCTTGCAGATGGCGCAGATCGACATTGAGAGGACGTTTCCCTGGACGTTCGATTTCGCAGCGGAGAAGACAGCCGATGGCGACCTTCTGGTTGCTGCCGTCGGCAAAAGTCACCGAGAGCGAGGATTCACCCAAGGGGCTGATGCTCCACTCGATTTCGAGGCCGGCTTCGAGGCCCATCACCACCGCTCGCGCCCGTCGCAAAGGCGCCGAGATCCACGGCAGGTCGCCGGGTTCCAGATCGTGCAGTTCGACGCTCAATGAGCTGGGTGGAAAAACAAAAGACTCCGGCCGCTTGCCGGGGGGACGGCGGGAGCGCAGCCGGAGCAGCGAGTAGTTCTTGTTGCGGTCGAGCAGCGGGATGTCCGGCAGCAGATCGCTCAGCTCCTCGACCAGCTCGGCTGGCGGAGGCAAGGCTGGGAAATTTGCGGCAGGCGCAGCTGTTTCGGATGATGCGGGCGCAGGAGCCTTGTCGCGAGCCTCGCGTAGGCGGCGGGCCAGCTCGGCAATCGATTGGATGTCGCTGGGCTGCGCCACGGAGTCGGAAGCTTATTCGGCGTCGTAAACGAGGACGCGGATCCACAGGTCGCGGCAGTTTTCGACGAAGGCCAGGTGGGTCGGGTGGACCTGGTAGACGTCGTGCTCAGCCTGGTCCTTGAAGAGGCAGGTGCGGCTGAAGTCGTAAGTGCGGTCGATGACCGGACGGGAGGTGCTGGCGGGACGGCCGATGTAGGAACCGCCGGCGGCTGGAATCGACTGCAGGCTTTCGAGGCCTTGGGTGAAACGCAGACGCTGAGCGTCATCGAGATCGCGGCGCAGCCAGAAATAAACCGTGTGGACGAACATGGCGGGGATTCCTTTTTTGGTGTTGGTGAGTCTTTTGGCAATATTACTCTGATCAGCTCTGTTGCCATCTCTGGGATCGGGGCTGAGCGATGAGAGTTTTATTCCGGCTGGATTCCTGATTGGCGTAACCGATCGCCGCTGGCGATTTCGGCGGCCAGTCGAGCCGGATCCCAATTCTCCAAGGCAGCCAGCTCCGCAAAAAGACAGCGCGATTGATCGTCGTGCAGCGTGAGAATCTGAAGGAAATGCGCTTCGTTAAGTTTTTCCGACAGGCGAGACACATGGTCGAGATCGGGGAAGTCCTCGGCGATGCCAAGTCCGAAGAGAATCCGTTCTTCGTCCCATTCCGGGGAAAACTTGGCCATGCCAGCGGCGACACCCGTGAGGATTTTTCGACCTTGGCTGGCATCGCTGGCGGCGACGAGGTCGCGACGGAGTCGGTCACCGATGAGCCAGAGGAGAGGAATTTCGGTGCCGCTGGTAGCATTGCGCAGAAGCCGCATCAAATCGCCTTGCAGCCGGGAAGCCGAGGACGGGCCCTCGTCTGTTTTGTCATCGGCGGCTTCGAGGCTTTCAAGTTCCAGTCCGTCGCGCAATTCGGGGTCGTCTTCGCCGAAATTCTCGATTGCAGGTAGGAATTGTCCGTTTCTTTTTGCTGCCGTCATCTGATGCTTCTCCGAAAAATACTTGCATGGGTTCTCACACTTGAGTTATACTAGCATCAGATAAACGCGAGGAAGTCACCATGGGCTTGGAAAGACGACTGATTTTCACTTCTCTCGGGGGAGGCTTGGCCGCTGCCCTTCTTCTCGGCCCGGTAGTGGCCTTTGTCATCATGCCGTCTTTTGCCAAGATTGAAAACGATCAAGCCAGTCAGCAAGGCGAAGTCCTGGATCAAGCTTTAGACAATGACGTCGAGGGCTTGGCCGTGAAGATTAGCGACTGGTCGACGTGGACCCAGTCCTACGATTTCATGATAAGCCGCGATAAAGCCTTCATCACCGACAACCTGCAGGAGAACACCCTCAGCGACATGAAGCTGAATCTCATGCTCTTCCTCGATCCCAAGGGTTTGCCGGTTTTAGAGCGATGGGCCGATCCGGCTCTCGGCCACAACATCCCGCCGCTCGCCGGCATTCGCGATCTACTCGCCTCGCGGATGGATCTCTTAGCCCTCGGCGCCAAGACCGAGCCAGCCGTGGTCAAAGGCCTGCTGAAAACTCCCCATGGCACCCTCCAATTTGCCGCCCGCCCGATGCTGAAGACCGACACCAGCGGACCGTCCCACGGCATTTTGATTTTTGCCCGCTTCCTTGATGCCGCCAAGCTGCAACAGCTCGAACTTGTGACCCGACACAAGCTCCGCCTGGCTAAGCCGCATGCCGGCCAAGCGATTGCGGTGAACATCATCAGCAATCAGGCCTTGGATGTCGGCGTCAACTTCAAAGATGTCGACGGCGCTGAAGTCACGGCCCTGCACATGACCCTCGATCGTCCGGTGCGGCAACAAGCAGTCAGCATGATGATCACCTTGGCCATTGTCGGCTTCATCGCCTGCATGATTCTCGGCGGCATTCTCCTTCTCCTCGTCCGCCGCGCCGTCGTCAGCCCGGTCTTGTCCCTGCGCCGTGGCGTAGTCAGCATCGCCGCCACTGGCAACCTGGCGACCAAAATCCCAAACCTGGAAGGGACGGAACTGGCCGAGCTCGCCCAGGAATTCATCATCATGAATCGCCGGCTGGAGGAAATCTTCAAGGACTTGCAGCGCGCTCGCGAGTTTGCTGATCAGGCCAACAATGACAAGGCCCTCTTCCTCGCCTTCATCTCGCATGAACTGCGCACCCCCTTGACCGCCATCACCGGTTTCAGCGACCTCCTCAAGGACGGGGTTCGCGACCCTGCCTCCGGCCGCCACTACGCCTCGATCATCTCCCGCAGCAGCCGCAACTTGGTCCAGCTGATCAACGACCTGCTCGACTACTCCAAGCTCGAAGCCGGCCAGATGAAAATCGAGTCGATGCCCTGTCACCCCGCCGTCCCGGTGTCCGAGGTGGTTGAACTTCTCGGCGTCAAGGCGGCGGAAAAATCCCTGGCGCTCGCCGCCACCTGGGCCAACGAATGCCCGGAAGAAGCCCTGGTCGATCCCTTGCGGATCCGCCAGATTCTCACCAACCTCGTCGGCAATGCGATCAAGTTCACAGAGAAGGGCAGCGTCATCATTCATTGCGAGTGTGAGAAACTGGCCGAGGATCGGCTGAGTATCAGTTACTCAGTGCGCGACACCGGTCTGGGTATGTCACCAGATCAGATTTCACGGATCAGCAGGCCTTATGTGCAAGCGAGTGATGACACGGCGCGCACTCATGGCGGTACCGGATTGGGATTGGCTTTGTCGCGCCAGCTCGCCGTCGCGATGAATGGTTCGATTGACATCACCTCCCTGCCAGGACATGGCAGCACCTTCACCTTGAAGCTCAATTGTTCCGTCGATCCGCAAGCCAAATGGTCGTGTCCACCGGGTGAGAGTAATGATGGCATCAGTCGGATTATTGCCGATAACCGCCAAGACCGCGAGTCGGAGAATCGGCCAAAAACTTCGCCGCCACCTCCGCCGAATCTTCCTGCCTCCCCAGTTCCCCCCCCTATATCTCCAGTTTCTGCCCCTCCGGCGATCCCGGCCTCCGAGTCTCATCCGATGGCCACCCGACCCGCTCTCCGCACCATGGCGATCATGCCCGGTGACATTCTGGTGGTGGATGACGAGCCGCTCAACTGCATGCTTGCCAGCCGCATTCTCAGTACCAGGGGGCATGTCGTCGACACCGCCTCCGACGGCCTCGAAGCGGTGGAAAAGGCCTTGGCCGCCTTCGCCGGCGGACGCCCCTACAAGGTGATTTTCCTCGACATGCACATGCCGGTGATGGGTGGACTCGAAGCGGCGCAGCGGATCAAAGCCGCCGGCATCCCCTCCCGTCTCGTCGCTCTCACCGGCGACGCCGGAGAAGAGCAAATTCAGCAGGCAAAAGCGGCGGGCTGCACCGGCCACGCCAACAAGCCCTATGACTGGCATCAGTTGATCGAATTCGCCCAAACCTGAGGAATTCCGGAATGAAACCAGTCATCGCCCTGATTGATTTTTCCGATGCCACCCTGGCGGTCTTGAACGCAGCCGGAGAACAGGCCCGCCTCAGCCGGCAGCCCCTGATCCTGATCCATGTCGAAGCGCCTATCCATCCGGCAGTCACTTACAGCGTCCCCGGCCATGAAACGCCGGTGCCCGATGCCGAGCTGCTCGCCGCCCTGCGCAGTCGCCAGGCCGAACGCCTGCGAGCGATCCATCGCGATCTTGAACTCAAGGTCGCGGTGTGGAGCGGCATCGGCGTACCCACCCGGGTCCTGGTGCTGGAGGACAACGATGTCGCTGCCGCGCTGCTGCGCGAAGCGGAACTGCTCAAGCCCGGCATGTTGGTCCTCGGCTCGCATCATCACCATCAGCTCTACCATCGCCTCGTCGGCAGCGTCACCGACAAAGTGCTATGGAAAGCCAGCTGCCCGATCCTGGTCATCCCCCTGACCTGAGTCGTGACTAGACCACCGACTTCTTGTCTCGTGGTTACGTGTCAAGAGGAGCGCCGTGGCGTTTTGTTTCTGCTACCAAGGCAATCGAGTCCGCGGGGCTGCGGTTATTCGATGCCCTTGCTCTTCCACGTCAAATTAGAAAATGATGCCGCCTTGTAAGAAGCCGTCATTCCGCTCCGATTTCTCTGTGTGAAGCCTCCAAAATTTCCAGCCAAACCACAAGAGAAAACCACCGTGAGCTACGGCACCATCACCCAACCTCCCACCCTTGTTGCCGAGCACAGCCTCAAGCTCTGGAGCGGATTGACCCGCCCGCTTTCCCGGCCGCTCTATTCCGCCATCGCCTTCGACCATGACGGCTTCTTCTCCCCGCTGTCCTGCATCGTCAACCCCAGCCGCGGCTTCGAATGGAGCGCCATCTTGTACTCCACCCTCATCCCCCTAGCGGAACTGCTCAAGGCGCAGCAACATTTTGGCGCAGCGGATGTCTCTCAACTCATCGGCATTCTGGCCTCGGATTCACGCCCGCGCCGCAATCAGCGCGAGCCACTCGCCCATGCTCTTCTGGCCCCGGAGCTGATCCGTCACGAATCCCTGATCGCCGCACTGCACCAGGAATTCCCCGGACTCGACTTCGTCGCCATCCTCGGCTGCCAGCTCCCTGATGGCGATGTGCTCCAGCACACCTGGCTCGACGGCGACCCAGTCTTCATGCTGAATGCAATTGACGACATTGCCCAGTCCTTGGATCTCGACTTCTAAACCCGCATAAACTCGGAGCCCCAGCCATGATCCCCCAATCCGACATCCTCGACCTCCTCAATCAAGCTCAGAAATCCCTGCCGGAAGAGCAGCGCCGCCCCTTCATCGAGCGCGCCACCTCCCGCATCGGCGGCTTCCTCCAGGAGAACCAGAACGCCCTCCTCGGAGCCGGTCTCGGCTGGGTTCTCGGCGAAGTCCTCGATCGTGTCCCCATCGTCAAACATTTCACCGGCGACCACGCCTCAACCTTCGGCGCCGCCCTCGGCGCCTGGGTCGGCCACTCCAAAGACAAGGAGGAAGCCGCCAAACGCGCCGGCGTCGCCCGCATCGTCGACGAAGAACTGCAAAACGCCCGGAGATCCTGATCATGGGCTGGTCCTTCCGCAAAACCTTCACGCTCGGTCCGCTGCACCTCAACCTCTCGGGCAAGGGTCTCGGCTGGTCCATCGGTCTCGGCCCCTTCCGCTGGGGCAAAACTCCCGACGGCGAAACCCGCAAGACCCTGTCGATTCCAGGCACCGGCATCCGCTACCAGAAAACCAAGAAGGACTGAGTCACGATGGCCACTCCCGCAAAAATTGCCGCCGCCAAACAAGACTGGCGCCAAGTCCTCGCCGCCTTCAAACGCGAATTCGGCATCACTCTGCCCAAGGCTCTCAGGGTCAAATTCCATGAAAACCAAGGAGGGATCAGTGACTGGGGAGGCAGCCATTTTTGCCCTGCGGACAATGAGCTCAACCTCTCTACCGATTATCCACCATTACTTGGCGACCGCGCCGCGATTTATGCCCACGAACTCGGTCACGCGTTGGAGCACAACTTCAAGCTGCCGCGCTTAGCCGATTGGAAAGCCCATTTTGCCGAGCCAGCCCCGGATGATTACGAGGCGATTAACACCACGCTGACTCGCCTCAAAATGTGGGCGAGCCCCCGTCCCTACGGCGAACCCTCGGTCTATGGTCAAAAAATGGGAGGTGAGGAACGCTTCTGTGAGGTTCTTCGTCTCATGTATCAAAACGACTTCACACTACCTGGTAAGCTCTCTGACATCGAAGAGCTGTGGGACGCGGCAGGAGCTCTGCTGGTGAAATGCCGAGCCCTTGCCGAAACGGTCAAAGCTCCCAAGATCAAGCCACGCAAGGTGCGCCTTGCCAAATCCAAAGCCCTCGCCTTCGACCTCAACGAATGCCCATTGTGCCGCTGCGCCGCCCGTTGCTACGACCTGCACTACACCCATTGCGCCGCCGGGCACGAACTGGTGCAAGACGCCAGCGGCCAGATTGCCCTCTGGCGCCTCGGCGAAGTGGATTCCGACGTTCTCGGCGGCCTCTGCGTCGGCCTCGAGAAGCTACTCCGCATCCCCGTCGTCCTCCAGCCCGCCCTCGTCGATCGCCGCCCCGGCGAGATGAAGGCCTGGTGCGAGGATGTCACCCTCGATGCCGACATCCTCCTCAAGCAGATCGAAGTCCGCCATCAGCCAGACTCCCGCTTCACCCTGCTCCTCACCGAAGACAACATCGCCCCCAAGAACTACAACTTCCTCTTCGGCTACGCGTGGATGCCAGGAGGTGGCTGCGTCGTCAGTCTAGACGCCCTCCGCAGCGACGACGCCGACACCGCACTGGTGATCCAGCGCGCACTCAAGATCTGCGTTCACGAACTCGGCCACAACCTCGGTCTCGATCATCACGCTTACAATAAAAAAATCAACTGCGTGATGGTCGGGGACGAAGAGCAGGACAGCCTGAAAACCATCGACTCCGGCACCTGGGAGTTCTGCGCCCAGTGCCAGAAAAAAGCGAATCGCGCCTTGCGTCAGACCCTATCACGCGAGCAATCAGCCGCGGGACAAAAATTAAAAAACTAAGTCAATGGAGGTCATGGTCATGCGAAATCATCATACAGTCACATTTCCGCAGTTGGCTTCGGCGACCCGTCAAGTTCAGAATGAACTGCAACGAGCCGGACTTTGGAACGAAGGAAATCGACTCCTCAAAGTCGATGTATCGCTTCTCCCCACCCTTGTGTCGCGGATTGCAGGTGGAAAAAATGTGCTCGGGTTTGTCCATATGGGAGACCCGGGCATCTTCAAGCTGCTGGGGATTCAGCCCGGCCATATTTACATCCCGGCCAAGGTGCCAGGCGAAGGCTGGAGCGTCCTCTGGGGCAAAGACAATCCCCGCGGCTCACTCCGTGATGTGCTTCGTCACGAATACGGCCACGCACTCGCCTATCAATATCCGGAACTCGTCATCGATTCTCCGGCCTTCAAGACCGCGTTCGGAGGGCATCACGACGACGACACTCCGGTCGCTGGCCCGGATCATCATTTCGTTTCGGTTTACGCTCAAAAAGAACCCCGTGAAGACTTCGCCGAAACCTTCATGTTCTACCTGCGGCATAAGCAGATATTGCCCGCGAAACACGCGAACCGTGTCATTGCGAAAAAGTGGCGCTTCATCGAGAAGCTATGTGATCGCATCGCCAAGAGCTGACGGCCTCACGCTCCACGGCGACGCCCGGCCCTGGTTCAGTGGATTCATCTCTCCCGACTCCCGGGGCTAATTTCCTTCCGGCGCTTCCGGAGCTTGTTTTGGCGGCGCACAGCGGGCCTTCGCTCTGTGGCGAAAGATCGGCACTACTTCGCGATCTTCGCAAAAAATCCGCAAAAAACTTCCCCCGCTCCGTAAGAAGCCACTCTCCGGCTCCGATCCCCCTGTGAAGCCGCAAGTCTTCCAAGCCATCAAACAGCCACCCAGGAGATCCCCATGAGCGACGCCACCACCCCGATCCTCGACGACGAAGCCGAATCCCTCTGCCGCTGGGCCGCCGCCCGCGCCGGAGCCATCGTCCTCATCCCTGGCATCGGCGGCCTCACCCTCTGCGTCAACGAATTCTACATGGTGGGTCGCATCGGCTCGGTCTACGGCGCCGAACTCAGCTCCTCCGCCATCAAAGGCTTCATGATCGCCTTCGCCGGCATCATCGCCGGGCGCACCCTCGCCAGTCTCATTCCCTTCCCGCCCGCCCAGCTCGCCATCGGCATCGGCACCACCTACGGCCTCGGCCGCGCCGCCACCGCCTGAATCAAAGACGGCATGCCCGACGATGTCACCCACTACAAGGAACTCTTCGAGCAGGCCCGCAACCACGCCAAGAACAACCTCGGCGACTTCAAGAATGATCCCCGCGCTCAAGCGCCTCTCGGCGACGAAAGCCGGAAGGTCTGACCTCTGACCAAAGACCCATCCCAGGAGACCTCCATGAGCCAGCTCAAAAACGCCGTCCAGATCACCGCTGAAAATGCCGCCGGCTTCGGAGCCGCTGCCGGAGCCAGCGCCGCAGCCTCTTCTGTCGCCTACGCCGGCTTCGGCGGCGCTTGCCTCAAAGGCGCGGTAGCCATCGGAATCTGCAATCCGCCTCTTCTGGTCGTCGCCGCCCCCTTCGTCGCCGGCACGGCCGCCGCCATCGGGGCAGGATGGATGATCAAGCAGTGGTGGAAGTAAACCCACCTCGCCCCCAAAGACAAAGCAACCAGCAACCAGGAGAACTCCCATGATCATCGCCAGCGCCGGTTTTGCCATTCTCGGCCTCATGTTTTTTGGCTTCATCGTCTTCTGCATCGGCATCTGCACCATCGGAAGCTGGATCAGCGGATCCTCCGGCAGGAAGTAGATCCAAGTCGACAGTCGAACAAATCAGTCACAATCACAGCCACGGAGACCCTACAGACCAGGATACTGTCTAGGTCAAACCGGAATGATCCATTTTCCCCGTCCAGCGCTATTTACAACGCCGCCCCATTCTACCCCCATCTTGAGGATCCATCATGAGCACCA
>JAYTMY010000069.1:0-2915 GCA_043748535.1 Lentisphaeraceae bacterium
GTCGCCGATGCGGCTCAACCCTGGGCTAAAATCTGAAACCCCTTTGGGGTCAAGCTGCAGTTGAGCTCAAACAAGTTCGACAGCGGTTTTTAGGTTGAATGAACTCGAAGCTGGTGATTAGCCGCCGCAGTCGTCGAGGTGGATCCAGCGGCGGGTGACACCGAGCTTGACGAGCCTGTCCATCACCAACTTGTTCATGATCGACAGGCCGTAGTAGTCGATGTCTTGAAGAGCTCCGTGCTGCTTCCGGGACTGCGCCAGGATGACTTTGTCGATGAAACCACGAGAGCCGAGGGCTTCAGGGTCGTTCGTGTCCTCGTGAGTCACGCGATGGCGCTGCTGCGGTATTTAGATGATTCTCCCCAAAGTCTCTTGACATGGCCCTCCACTCTTTCTACAATCATGACTACATCAAACAGAAAAAGTAAAGGAAGTTTCTTATGTTAAGTTTAATTCTAGCCGGGGGGCTCATCTGCGGCCCTTCCGTCCCCTCAGTTCACCCAGTCATTCCGGTCGACAAAAAAACCGAGAAGAAGAAAGATCACCCGCAAATCACGCCGCGGACGGACAAGATTCCGGACGACACCATCAGCCTGATCGCCTGTGGTTTTGTCGGGCAGTCGGCGATGAGCCATTATCACGTCTGGCTCCCCAAGGGCTATCAGGCCAACACCACCCGGAAATACGCATTCCTGTTTGTCGATAACGACGCTGGCAATGGCCGCGACAAGTGGGACTTGTTCCGCAACTGGGCAACTGACAACGAAGTCATCTGCGTCATGCCGGTGGAAATCAAAGACGGCGACATCGCGCCGATCTTGATGCATTACGAAGCGATCTTCGACGATCTGCAGAAGCGTTTCCGTCTCGCTCCCGGCGCGGGGATTTTTACCGGTTTTGCCGGTGGGGCTCGTCGCGTTGGCATGTTTTCGCCGGCTCTGGAGGAATACACCGGCGGCGTCTTGATGTCGGGCGCCGGTGCCCCGAGCAATTACGCCACCAAAACCAAGCACATCTTTGGCGCCATTCTTCTCGGCGATCACGACCCGGCCTTGAGCGAAATGCAGCTCAGTCTCGATGATTGCGACAAGCGCGGCTACTACCGCTACCTCGCCAGCGGCAAAGAATGGTGCGACAAAGACTCCGGCGAAGAAGCTCTCGATTGGTTGGCTTGGCAGATCGCCAGCCGCAGCAAAGTGCCCGCTCCCGATGAAGTGCTGATCCGCACGATTCAGCGTCTCCGGACCCAGGCTGCCGGCCAAGCCACGGCTCTTTATCGCCACCAATGCCTGAGCCGTTGCGCCGACATCTTCAAAGCGCGTCCCAAGCTGGCGACCCTGCCGGCCTACAAGAACTTTGCCGCCGGGCTCGATGCGGAGATGGGCAAAATCCTCAAGATGAAAGGCTTCCCCAAAGAAGCCGAAGCGATGAAGCAGTTCCGCGCTTCGTACCAGAAACTCTGCATCGAAGGTCTGGCCAAAGTCCTGCCGTCGCAAGCCACTTTCCAAGGTGCTCCCGACATCGAATCGATCAAAAAAATGTCGCAGCGGCCGAATCAGGCCGCGCTCAAAGAAATGCAACGTTTGAGCACAGAATTCGCCGGCACCGAAGCCGCGAAACTGGCTCAAGCGGAAGTCAAACGTCTCGAGGCCTTCACCAAAGGTTGGTGATCGCTTAGATTTTCCTGGAGAGCAAAGCCTAAACGCTGAACTCATTGACCGTAGGTGCCCTCGGTCAATGAAGTTTGGCGGCCTTTTTTTTTGCTTGATCTCGCGGCGCCGCCGAGATCCTCGCCGCCTGCGGCGTCACAACGGCGGAGTCGAACACGGTGGCAGCTTCCCCGCATGACAATCCGCCGGCCTGCGGCTATCCTAGAGGCAAGCCGCCCCCAAGGAACTTGAGCCATGATCAGCCCCGGTCATTATTGCCTCCATCCGCGCCGCCTGAGCTGGAGTGAGATCATCCGCCTGTCGGGGCTTCTCCTGCCCTTCGGCATCCTCTACAAATTCACCGGCCAGGCCAGCGACCTCACCTGGCTGCCGGAATTAAGCCGGGAAAACACCCTCACCCCCGAGAGCCTCGATCCGGCCATTGCCGAGGCCCTTTCTCCCTCCGTCGATTTCCTCACCGGCAAAGGCTTCCAAGTCGCCGCATGGAAGAGCCTCGACCCGCGCTCCTTCTCCCGCGTCAACCAGCAGCAAGGCGCTTGCTGCCTGCTGTGGAAAGGCCAGACCGGCGCCTTCATCGGCCATGTCCGCAACCGCCATCGCCAACACTCCGGCGTGGTGATGAAAAGCACCGTCATCTCCCTCATCACCCATCGCCGCGACGGTAGCGCCATCGCCACCACCGACTTCGCCAAAGGTCTCGATCCTCACCCCGATGACGAGGTGAAAATTCTCCGCGCTCCCTTGGCCTCCCTCCTCGCGGAACATCAACGCCGATGCCTGCGTCTCGGCGAAAAAGCCCTCAACTTCAGCACCGCCGACGCTTTTCTCGACCGGGTCGACAGCCACAACGCCAAGGTCTTCGCCTGGCGCATCGACAAGGGGCTCTACGTCAAAGCCGAGCTTCGCGACTGGCCAGAGATCGAGGACTTGTCGCCGGATTCCTAAAGCTCTTTTGCGTCTGCCGCACAAAACAGGTAAGGCACGGACAAAACACTCCTAATTATCCTCAAGACAGAGGAATGACAAGAATGGCTGGCAGCTGCCTTCCCCACTGGGTTGGTCGGCATCCTGCCGGAGGGCAGGCATTGCGCAAGCGACAAGCCGCGGCAAGTTCTGCGGCAACACGCCCATAAAACCCGTAAAACTCTTCCAACCCCTAAAACCCCTCCCCTCCCCCATGCCCGTCTTCCAGAACATCTCCCTGCCGCTCGGCGCCGATCTCGATGCCGAGGTCCGCCGTCTCGA
>JAYTMY010000070.1:0-2483 GCA_043748535.1 Lentisphaeraceae bacterium
GTCGCCGATGCGGCTCAACCCTGGGCTAAAATCTGAAACCCCTTTGGGGTCAAGCTGCAGTTGAGCTCAAACAAGTTCGACAGCGGTTTTTAGGTTGAAGCTGTGCTTATAGTCATGCATGAGCTGAAACTCCTGTGGCTATCTCATTATGGCTTGTGCCGCCGCAAAAACAAAATCCCCCGCACTCGGCGGGGGATTGCTCATCTTTGCGCGGCACGCTGCGAGTTCAGCGCTGCATCACCATTTTCAGCATCTGCAGCGAGCCATCGAGGGTGGATTTCAAGACCTCGGCTTGGCTTGCGTCGAGATCCTTGCTTTCCAGGATCTGGCCATGGATCTGTTCAATCTGACCAAACAGAGTCTTGGCCTCCTCGGGAGGAAGCGATGGGATATCGCCTTTGATGATTCGTTCCAGCTGGTCGCTGATGGGGGAGTTCTTGCCGGTGTCGCGCATCACTTCCGCGAGGCGATCGAGCTGGGCCTCGTCGAGGGGCTGCTTCTGCTGAGATGACAGGACGGCGTTGGCCTGGTCGAGGATTTGATAGGGCATCTGCTTGCTGCGGAAGTCCTGCAAGGTGGCGTAGCGCTCGGCCCCGAGCAAGCTTTCATTGTCTTGGTCGGCGGCGGCCAACTCGGCCTCTTGTTCGTCAATCAGTTCACGGCGGCGTTCCGGATCCTTCTCCTGCCAGATGCGCATGCCGTATTTCATCCGGATCACTTGGCGGATCTGGGCGTTGCGCAGGAAGCGCTCTTTCTCTTCGTCGGTGAGGGGCATGTGGCGGTAGAGGGGCGCCAGCATGCGGTCGAGATCGGGGCGGAATTGGGTGCTGAGCTCCTTCTCGACGGGTCTTTTTTTGTCGTTACTGCGCGGCTTCTTTTTGTCTTGCGGCTGTAGCGCAGCATTCATCCCCGGCACTTCGGCGAGCTGCTTCTTCAGCTCGGCGTTGAGCTCGTCGAGTTGGTGACAGGCTTTTTTGCTCTTGGTGAGATCCTCCTTGAGCAATCCCACTTCCTGCTTGATGCCAATTAGCTCCAGCTTCAGTGTGTCGACGCGTTGATGTTCACGCCAATAAAAGCCGGAAAAGACCAGGGTGCTGAGAGCGAGGACGGCAGGAATGACAATGCGCATGAATTCTCTCCATTGATCAGGTTGAACTCAGTACGCATCAAGGGGCTGTCTGGTTACGCCAAATGGCAAGATAACGATGCACCAACGCAAAATCCCCTGCCGAGGCGGGGGATTTTTCAGCTTTGCGACCAGCGCAAATCAGCGCTTCTTGTCGCCTTCTTCCACTTCCGCGGCTTTGTCGAGAACCAGCTTCTCCATCTCCTGCTGGTGCAGGTGATATAAACGGCGCAGATCGGGGTATTTGCAGCCGAGGATCTGGACCGCCAGAAGACCGGCATTCTTACTCTGGCCGATGGCGACGGTGGCGACCGGGACGCCGCCGGGCATCTGAACGATCGAGTAGAGGGAGTCGAGACCGTTGAGGGTCGAGGTTTTGACCGGGACGCCGATCACCGGCAGGACGCTCATCGAGGCGGCCATGCCGGGCAGATGGGCTGCCCCGCCAGCACCGGCGATGATCACTTGCAAGCCGCGTTCTTCGGCGCTGGTGGCGTATTCCACCAGGCGCTTCGGGGTGCGGTGCGCCGAGACCACGGTGATCTCATAAGGAACGCCGAACTTGCGCAGCACTTGACGTGCGTCATCCATCGTCGGCAGGTCGCTGTCGCTGCCCATGATGATGCCGACGAGAGGGAGGGAAGGATTCATGATAGGTACCGTATTTTCCGGGGTTTCAGTCAAGATCAAAAAGGGCTTTCGAGTAGGTCTCGGCATCGAAGGGCTCGAGATCGCCCGGTTGTTCGCCGAGGCCGACGAAGAAGACGGGCAAGGGGTTTTCTTCCTTGATGGCGACGACGACGCCGCCTTTACCGGCGCCGTCGAGCTTGGTGACGCAGAGGCCGGTGACCCCGACCGCGGCGCCGAATTCACGGGCCTGGCTCAGGGCGTTGGTGCCGGTCGAGCCGTCGACGACCAAAAGGATTTCGTGTGGACCATCGGGGATGACTTTGCGGAGGACGCGAAGCAGCTTGGGCAGCTCTTCCATCAGGTCGGCGCGGGTGTGTTGGCGTCCGGCGGTGTCGATGATCAAAAAGTCGATATTGCGGGCCTTGGCAGCGGTGCAGGCATCGAAGGCGGTGGCGGCGGCGTCGGAGCCGTGAGTGCTGGCGATCACCGGCACATCAACCCGTTGACCCCAGAGCTTGAGCTGATCGATGGCGGCGGCGCGGAAGGTGTCGCAAGCGCCGAGCATGACCGAGAAGCCGTCTTTTTTCAAGCGGGCGGCCATCTTGCCGATGGTGGTGGTCTTGCCGGCGCCGTTGACGCCGACGACGAGGATGACGGTGGGGCCGTCTTTGGCGGTGTTGAGCGGGCGGTTGCCGCGGGCGGCGATCTCGGCGACATCGGCGGCGGC
>JAYTMY010000071.1:0-17042 GCA_043748535.1 Lentisphaeraceae bacterium
CTCCTCCGTGACGCCTCTCCGGCTCTTCCTCCTCCATCCCCACTCATGCACCGGCCGGCCAGCTCACGCCGGGCTCAGTCGCGTCGTGAGTAGTAACAATTCTTAACTCTTAATTCTTAATTGCTCAGCGTCCGAGTCCCGCCGCTTGGCGCAGGCGGCCCATGGTGGCGGCGGAGATGACCCGGGCGCGAGCCGCACCTTCGTCGAGGATGGCGTCGAGGGCCGCTTTGTCGGCGATCAGGGCTTCGTATTTTTCGCGCATCGGGGCGAGGTGGGCGTCGACGACTTCGAAGAGGGCTTGTTTGGCGTGGCCCCAGCCGAGGCCGCCGGCGCGGTAGCGGGCGGCGAGTTCGGCTTGCTGCTCTTCGGTGCTGAAGAGCTTGAAGAGGGCGAAGATGTTGCAGGTGTCGGGATCCTTGACCTCTTCGACGCCTTGCGAGTTGGTGGTGATCTTCATCAACAGCTTGCGCAGCTCTTTCGACGACAGCCAGAGTGGGATGGTGTTGCCGTAGGATTTGCTCATCTTGCGGCCGTCGAGGCCGGGGATGAGGTCGAGGGTGCTGGAGATCACCGGTTGCGGCACGCGCAAAAGTTCGGCGCCGTAGTTGTGGTTGATCCGCTGGGCGATGTCGCAGGCGATCTCGATGTGTTGCTTCTGGTCGCGGCCGACGGGAACCAGGTCGGTGTCGAAGAGCAGGATGTCGGCGGCCATCAGCACCGGGTAGGTGAAGAGGCCCATGTTGATCTCGTGGTCCTGGTCGACGCCTTTTTCGAGGTTCTTGGAGAAGGCGTCTTTGTAAGCGTGGGCGCGGTTCATCAAGCCCTTGGCGGTGAAGGCCATGAGGAAGGTGGAGAGCTCGAAGGTCTCGGGGATATCGGACTGGCGGTAGAGGAGGACCTTTTTCGGATCGAGGCCGCAGGCGATCCAGGTGGCGGCGATTTGGTAGGTGTAGTCGCGCATGGTGGCGGCGTCTTGCACCGAGTTGAGCGCGTGGTAGTCGGCGATGAAGTAGCGCGCTTCGAAGCCGTCGGCCAGGCCGAGGGCCGGACGGATGGCGCCGAAATAATTGCCGATGTGGGGAATGCCGGTGGGCTTGATGCCGGTGAGAACCACTTTTCCTGCCATAAAAACCTCTCCAAATTTTCGTGAAGGTGCTAGGATGCCACATGGATGCCACCCGTCAACACCGTCCCGGCTCAGCCGAAGCGCTTCGCGCCTTTTGGCAGGCGCTTTCTGCCGATTATCTGGCGCAAAATTTAATCAGCGACGAGTCCTTCCACCTCGGCCCTCTGCTGCCTTCCGGCGAAGAGCTTGGCCTCCTGCCCTCCGATCCTCGCGGCCTACGCTGCCTCGAGCTCGGTTGCGGCGCGGCGCAGAATTCCCTCGCCCTGGCGCGACGCGGCGCCCTCTGCACCGGACTCGACCTCGCTCCCGCAATGCTGGAGGCGGCGCGCCAGCGGGCGGCGGAACTCAAGCTGGACCTGAAGCTGATCGAAGGCGACTTCGATGCGTCTCCCGCAAAACTGGCCGAGGAAGGCTGCTGGGACTTCATCCACAGCGTCTGGGCCCTGCCTTTTTCGCGCGATCCGCAAAAATTCCTGCAGCGCTGCGCCTCCTGGCTGGCCCCCGGCGGACGCCTTCTCCTGGTCAGTGCCCACCCCTTGGCGGCGGCGGAATGGATCGAGCTGGAAGATGGCGAAGGCCTCTTCCTTCCCGATTATTTCCGCCCCGTTTTTGCGCCGCGGCAGAGCCTCGACGGCGAGCATTTTTGCGTTCCCCGCGCCCTGACTCCCTCGACCCTGATCAACGCCGCGATTGCCACCGGCCTGCGCATCGACGGCCTTTACGAGCCCGAGCCCTTGCCGGCGTCGCGGCTGAATGAAGCGCCGTATCGAGGCGCCCACTGGACACAACTCGAGTCGCAGATCCGCCGCGCCCCGCACGGATTGGTGCTGGTGGCGGGGAAGTGAGTCCGTTTCCGGAGTCTTGCAGGGACCTTAATAACAAGCTATAATCCCCTAGTTCTTAGTTCTTATCGCAGTAAACCCAGGAGTTTCTTATGGCCTTTTCTCTGGTTATGAATCCGATCGTCTACACCGAAGGTTCGGGTGATTTCCGCATCACCACCAAGCTCGGCAAACTCACCGGCGCTGAAGCTCTGGCGGAATCCGCTCTCGACATGGAGATCCACGTCACTGGCGGCTCGCTGTTCCTCGGCACCACCGCCAAGGGCAGCTCCGGCACCTTCAACTTCGCCAGCGACATCACCGGCAACACCCTGGTCTTCCGTCCCGATGGCAGCGGCCCGGTGTCCATGAGCTTCCAGGCCAAGGCTCATGATGCTTCGCAAAGCTCGAATGTTTCGCATCCGCTGATCACCTACAAAGAAGTCAACGATGCCCCGGAGCTCAGCACCCTCAGCCTCGCCAGTGACGGCGCCAAACTCCAAGAAGGCGGCTCGGTCACGGTCACCCGCGCCATGATCGGCGCCAGCGACGAAGAGACCCCCGACGCCGGCAACATCACTTTCAAGATCACCAAGGTCGTCGGCGGCGGCTTCTTCGCCGACGGCATCGCCAGCAAAGCATTCACCCTCGCCGATATCGACAATGGCCTCATCAGCTTCGTCGACGATGGCAAGGACGGCGTCGCCCCGACCTTCGCACTGCAAGCGGTCGACAGCGATGGCAAAGCCGGCCTGGTCACCGAGGTCCTCTCCGCCAATGTCCACTTCCAGGAAGTCAACGACGACCCCATGATCAGCGTCAAGGCGATCACCGCGAAGCCGGCGCTGAAGCTCAATTCCGCCACCAAGGAGTACGTCGTCTCGCCGGTGAAAACCATCCTTACCACAGTGATTAAAATTGCTGACGAAGAGACCAAGGATCTGAGCCAATTCAAGCTCAAGTTCAAGGACTCAAACGGGGCTGAACTGATCGAGACCGCCAACGGCACCAAGATCATCGTCGGCACTGACGCCGCTACCTTTGGCACTGACAAACTGGCGAGCTTCGCCACCTTGGTCAAGGACTTCGTCGAAGATTCCTTCCTCGACTTCGAAGTCCAGGATCTCAGCGGCAATAAAATTGGTGAGATCCATTTGCCGGTCTACGCCCTCGATCCCCAAGGCTTCGATGTCGGCAACGCCACCATCAAATACGCCAACCAGGCGCCGGTGATCACCAAGGCTTCGATCACCATCGAGCGCGGCGACGAAGTCGACTTCACCCTGGAAAATCTCGGTTTCAGCGAGTTCTACAGCAAGACCGAAAACAAGGTGACGACGACAAACAATGTCGACACCGACAACGCCGGCATGACCTTCACTGTGAGTGCCAAAAACGGTGCCTTCTATGTCGAGGACCAAGTGGCCACCGTCTTCTCCCTCGAAGACCTGCAGGAAGGCCGGGTCACCTTCTGCTCCGCCGAAGCCCACGGCTTGCTGCCGAGCTTCACCATCGCCGCGAAAGACCGCTTCGGTATGGCCGGCAAGGCCTTCACCGGAACGGTTGACTTCGTCCCCGAAATCTACCAGAAGGCTCCGCTCGCTCTCACCGAAGGCGGCACGGTCAAACTCGGCACCGCCAACCTCTTGATCGATGCCGACAAGAGCCAGCTCGCCGGCCTCAGCTTCAAGATCGAAGGCGAAGAGCACCTGAAAATCCAACGCACCAACGACGACAAGACTGTCACCGATCTCGTCGACGGCCAGACCTTCACTTACACCGAGTTTGCCGCCGGCAAGATCAGCCTGATTCATGACGCCTCCAACGTCGCCCCTGAGCTCGAGCTGTCGCTGTGGAGTGGCGGACATGAAAAAGACGATCTGAACCTCTCCTTCGCCTTCAAGACTGTCAACGACAAGCCGGTTTTCAGCGTTGGCGATCTCGTCCTGGCCACCGGCGTCAAAACCGATCTCAACTACGGCAGCTTTAGCGTCAGCGACGAAGAGAGCGGAAGCGCGATCGACAGCTTCATGATCAACGTCAAGACTGGCGTCGGCATCGAGTTCTACCGCGATGGCGGCGCCACCGCGGTCAAGGCCTTCACTCTCCAGGATGTCGCCGATCACTTGGTGCAGGTCAAAGCCCTCACCGAGACCGGCAGCTACAGCATGACCATCACCGACGGCTTCGGACTTGTCAGCTTGCCTGACTCCGGCCTCTTCACCTAAGACAAAAACTTTAAAGGAGAACCCATCATGAGCTACAGCTACAATTTCAGCGGCCTGAGCAACTACTTCAAAGACATGGGAGTTCAGCCCGCAACCGAACCCTTCTCCCCCTTCGCACCGAGCGATGCGTGGTTAAACGCCGCCCTTGGCGCCACTGGGATACCCAGGGTTACTTACGATCTTGCCTACAGCAGCGGCGCCGCACGCTGGGTGTTTACCTATCATTGGGATTCCCTCAACATCCACAGCACCATGACCGGCACCCTTAAAATCGGCAGCGGCGGAAAAATCTCAGGCTCCATCGGCTTTGACACTGGCGAAAAATATTCATGGTCATTTGATTCCGGCACTGGAGTCTACAGTTATTCCAACGGCACCTCTGGTCCCGATTACACCGTGCTTGGTAAAATCGACTTCACCAATGACGGCATTGTTGTCGGCGGCACCTTCTCCCAATCGGATTTCACCATCAATGACCTCTACTCCGGTGCGGTCACCTTCTACGCCACCTCCGCCGACGCCCATTTCACCCTGAACTACGCCCGCGGCAGTTTCAGCTACGGCATCGCCAACGGCGTCGACCGTGTCTTCGGCAGCTTCGGCGATGACATGATCTTCGGCAACGGCGGTCTCGACAATCTTGGCGGCGGCTCAAAGGATGACGTCATCAGCATCAATGGCGGCTCGCTCGGCAAACTCAGCGGCGGCAGTGGCTTCGACACCCTCCAGATCACCGGCAACATCAACCTGAGCGACAACATCCTGCGCGGTTTCGAGCAGATCGACCTCGGCGATGGCAAGAACGCCATCACTGTCACACTCAGCGAGGAAAGCCTGATCTGGTCTTCGGTGATGCGCGGCCAGACCTTGACCATTCTCGGTGATAGCAATGACCGTCTGAATTTGGCGGGGGCGGTGAAGACCGAAGCGACCGATGCCAACAGCGACGGCTTCTACGATTACACCATTGATTTCGCCGGCCGCTCCATGGTGATCGAAATTGATACTTCGATCCGAGTGTTCGTCTGATTCCTCCAACAGCTCAGACACGAGGGGCGGACTGCGGTCCGCCCCTTGGTTATTTCGAGCTCCCCAAATTGCGGCAGCGCCGCGCCGGCAAAACGATAAAAATGAGAAAATTTGCTTCTCTTGAATATCGGTAAAATATTGGCAGCGGAGGATTGCTCATGCCAGACACTCGGGCCAGACGTCGCGACACTTGGATTCTCCATCTGATGGCGATCCTCCTGCCCTCCTTGATGATTGCGACCGCATGGTTTTGAGGCGACCAGGGAGCTGCGCAGCAGAGGCTATCTAGGCCCGATCATCGCGCTCACCGCCAATGCGGAAACTTCCGAGTGCCTCGCCTGCGGCATGAGCGGCCACATGGCCAAGCCCCTTAGGCTTGACCTTCTCAAGGAGTTATTACGGCAGAGCCTGGCACTGCGTCAGACCAGCTAGGAACTGCGCCCCGATGGCACGGCTTACTCGAAGTCGGCGCGGAGGCGGCGGATCTCGCGGCTCAGCTGCTCGACAACGCGGGCCTTGTAGACATAGACGGTGTTGGCGGCGATGCCAAGTTCAGCCGCGATCGAGGCGATGTCCTTGCCGGCAGCATAGAGCTCGAAACACGACAGAGCGAGGGGACTTTCGCTCGCCCGGACGATGCGCAGCGCTTCATTGCCGAGAAAGTCGCGCCATTCTTTTTCCGCCTGTTGATCCAGCTCCAGCGGCGGCGGCGTCTCTTCCGCTTGCAGGACCTCCTGTTGCCGGTGGCGGCTGACGCGGCGGCGTTGCAGGTCGCGCACGGTGTTGCGGCAGACGGTGCACAGCCAGCTGCGGAAGCGGCCGCTGGCAGGGGAATATTCAAACGTCGCGAGCTTGTCGCTGACCTTGAGGAAGACCTGCTGCAAGGCGTCTTCGGCGTCGTGATGGTCGAGTCCGAGGTTGCGGGCGACGGTGTAGAGGTAGCGGCTGTAGAGCTCGACGAAGTCCTCCCAGGAGCGCTGGTCGTCGCGGTCGCGGAGGCGGTGCAGGAGGGTGATGCGGGTATCCTGGCTCATGGACAGCTCAAGTTGAAAGGTTGAAAGGTTGAAAGGTTGGAGCGAAAACTGAGTCATTGCGTCTCGAGTCATTGCGTCCCGCTGCTCGGCTGCTCGGCTGCTCGGCTGCTCGCCTTTCAACCTTTCAACCTTTCAACCTTTCAACCTCCTCACGTCTTGATCTTGGCGGGGTTCTGGGCGGCCTTGGCCTTATCGAGCTGTTGCTCGAGCTCCTGGCTGCGCTTCGGGTCTGGGGCGTAAGAGCGTTTCGCGGCTTCGTAAAGCTGGGTGAAAGGCGGCAGGGCGCGGCCGGTGTTCTCCCATTGCTTCTGATGCTGCCGCCACATCAACATCGCCTTGTTGCGCAAACCATTGCAGCCGTTCACATCGCCTGCGGTGGCGCGGACCAAGGATTGCCGCAAGATTGCTTCGATCATCGCCGGCCGGTCTTTGATGCCGTCGCGGGCGAGCGACATCTCCATGCTGTCGATCAGGAACTGTTCAAAACTTAGCTCGGCCCGGCAATAGCCCCCCGCTTTGTAGTGGGCGAAGAGTTCGCGGCTGGCATCGCCCTGATTGGAGTTGAAGCAGACCAGGGCGGCGTCGTGAATGAAAATCTGGTGCTTGTTGTCCCATTTCTTGCGGGCGTCGGCGCTGAGCAGGGGATCGGCCATCTTGGCTTCGAGGAATTCGTGAATCTTAGCGAGGACGTCGAGATTTTGGGTCCGGACAAAGGAGTTGTCGGCCGGGTTGAAGATGATTTTGCCTTGGTAGAAACTCGACAGCATCAAGGAATAAACATAGTTGGTCAGATCCGTGCCAGAGCTGTTGCGAAGTTGGGCGAAGTCCTGATTCGCTCCCCAATAGATGCCGTGGGCCTGATGAGTCCGCCAGTCGAGGGGGCCGTATTCGCGATCGGCCAGGAGCATCCGCTCAAGATCCATGTTGAGTCCTTCGGTGATCATGCGGCGGCGCCAGAAGTTCTCGAGTTCGCCGGCGGCGGCGAGCAGCTGCGGCAGATCTTCGGGGCGCGGCTCGGCGCCGAGAATCTGGCGCAGCCACTCGGCACTCGCCGAGGGGGCGCTACTGGCCAGTGGATCGACGCCGCGGGCCCGTCCGGCCTTGACCAGGCGGGCGACGCCCGGACGGGCGAGCAGGGATTCAGCACTGGTGGCCGCCGCCGCCGCCGCGGCCAGCTCCGCCCGGTCGCCGAGCGGCAGTATCGGCAACATCTGACGCACCCATTCGTCGCGCAAAAAGGCGACCGAATCGTCGGACTGGCCGTCAAACTTGTCGGCGAAGATCCGCAGCAGCTCCAATTTGATCTCTTTGTTGCCGGGATTGTACTTCAATCCCTCGTCACGCAACAGCCGGAGACCGGCCATGATCCAGGCAAACCGCTCGGCCGGATCGGCCGATTTCACCGACACGTTGTAGGACAGATTCCAACCTTGGTAACACCACACCGAGGCATACTTGGGCTGCATCTTGGAGACCAGCGACGCCAGCTGCGCCGCCTCGATGAACTCCTTGCGCTCCTGCTTCTTCGCCATTCGCCAGAAGACCGCGTCCGCCGCCAGGCTGCGCAAAGGCCCCAGTGCCATGCTCGACACCGCCAGCCCAGGCGGCATGCCGCTGACATTCTGCGCCTGCGCCGGAGCACGCTGCCAGCTCAGCCGGTTCCACGATAGGCCGGCTAAACAGAGAAGGATGAGTAAGGCTCGATACATGGGTTGTAGGGGGTGTGGGGGTGTTAAAGGTTGCAGGGGGGAGGAGGTTTTTCAGACCTGCAGGTAATCGAGCTCTTTCCGTTCGAGGATAGTGCAGCCGAGAAGGGCGGCGCCGAGGCCGTAAAGCACGGCGACAGGGAGCCATTGCTGCCAAAGTTGGACACTGGGCAAGGCGATGCCGGCGGCAAGCGCTTCCTGCCAGGCTGGACTCTCGAGGCCACGGGTCAAGAAGGTGCAGACCTCGAGCATTGACAAGGTCAGCTTTTCATCCCAAGTCAAGAACATCGCGAACTGGAAATCCTCGATCACCTCGCGGAAAAAAGACTGGGTCAAGCCAAGGGTGAAGATGACGATGCTGGAGAAGGCGGCCACCGAGAAGGTCAAGGCGGTGCCGCAACAGAGGCCGACCGCGACCGCGACGCCGAGATGAATGCTGGCGAAGCCGAAGGCGGCGAGAAGCACGGGCCAGAGCGACGATTGCGGTGCCCGCAAAGCCAGGCCGCTGTGCCTCTGGAAGGTGAGGGTCTGGCCCGAGAGATTGTTGAAGCGAAGGCTGAGGCGGGTTTCGCTCAAGACACCGGCGGGAAGCTTCCATTTTTCTGGCGACCAAGCAGGGAAGGATACCTTCTCACGCCATAGTTCGGTGCCGCTGGAATCGAGCACGACCCATTCGCCCTTGATCGCTTTTTCCCGGGCTGCGCACTGAGCTTGAAAGTCGAGCTCCATGCCCTCTTGAGGACGGCCCTGGCCTAGATCAAAGCGCCAGTTGCCGGAGCCGCCGGCCACGACATTCTGGACCTCATCACAGGCGACGCCGAAAAGATTTTGCAGCTGCGTCTTGTCGATTTCCTCCACGGCCACCGGCTTGCCCTCCCACTTCAGGGGATGGCGGCGACAGAAATCGCGGACCAGATCGAGATCCGAGGGAAGAATCGGGCGGGCCTCAGCCTTGATCTCCAGCAGCTGGGTCAAACACAGCTGCTTCGCCGCCGGATCCAGCTGGCGCAAATGGAAGAGGACGGAGAACGCGACGCCGAGCCAGGCCGCCGCCTGCATCAACACCGCGACGCCGGTGTAGCCCAGCCATTGACCCAGCCAAGTCCGGCTCCGGCTCAGTGGCAGGGTGTCCATCAAATGCAGATTCTTGGCGTCGAGCTGCGCCCGGATGCCGAAACAGGCAAGGCAAAGCGTCACCAGACTGACAAAGCCGCTGCTTAAGGACAGCGAATACAAGAGGCGGATCTTCAAGTCCTCCTGGGGCGTGCCGAGTCGCTCGGGCATCAGGAAAACCACGGCGCCCACCACCGCACAACAGAGCAGCAGCGACAACAACACGCCGCGACGGGTCTGCATCCGGAAAATCATGCGGGCAACAGTAAGGATCTGATTCATGCGTGGCTTACCGGTTCAATCGGCTGAGCAGCTTCACATCTGCCGCGGCGTCACTTTCGTCGACAAGAGATTTCAGCGGGCGTTTGGGAAGAGCCGGGGGGCTTTCACTCTCACGTGGCTCGAGCTTCCAGCTCGAGTTGTGCTGGATTGCAGGAGTTTCTGCGGGAGCCGCAACAACGGGAGTTGGATTCTGGGCGGCGAGGGCGAGAAGTTCGGCAATCCGTGGGTCCAAGGGGATGGACGAGCTAGAGGAGGACTCGTCGGCTTTGAGGAAGCCGGCGACGCCGGAGCCGGTGGCGGCGCCAGAGACTTGCCAGCCGGCGGCGGCGCCTTGGCGGACCGATTGGATGAAGAAGTTTTCCAGCGATTGGCGAGGCGAGCCGAGGCGGATATCGGCGGGATCGGCGTCGCGGGCGAGAGCGGCGACGGCAGCGGCCAGCGAGGGGCGCGACACGGCGGGGAAATCGAGGGTGCCGCGACTGGCATCGGCGAGAAGCTCGTCGAGGCGCCCCTGAGATTGCACTTGGCCGCCATAGATCATCATGATTTCCGAACAGGTGTCCTCGACATCGGCGAGCAGGTGCGAGGTCATCAGCACGGTTTTGCCACGGCGGCCGAGGTTGATGACGAGGTCTTTGACTTCGCGGCAGCCGAGCGGGTCGAGGCCGGCGGTGGGTTCATCGAGGATGACGAATTCCGGGTCATTGAGGAGAGCTTGGGCGAGGCCCATGCGGCGAGTCATGCCGTGCGAGAATTCGCCGACGAGGCGGTCAGCGGCGGCGCCCAAGCCGGTCATCTCGATCAATTGCGCCGAGCGCGATTCGATCTCCGCCTTGCTCAGGCCGAGGATGGCGCCGAAGTAGCGGAGGGTCTCGCGGCAGGTGAGATTGCGATACAGGTTGCTCCGCTCCGGCAGGTAGCCGAGTCGCGATTTCAAGGCCAGGTCACGCGGATCGCAGCCCAGCACCTGGAGGCGGCCAGAACTGGGTTTGAGATGGCCGAGGATAAGCTTGATCAAGGTTGATTTGCCGGCCCCGTTGGGCCCGAGCAGGCCGAAGACGCAGCCCTTCGGGATCTGAAGATCCACACCGCGCAAGGCACGGGTTTTCGGCCGGCCCCAAAAGTCCTTGAAGGTCTTTTCCAGTCCGGTGCCGACGACGGCAAGTTCGACGCTCATCCGAGTCTCTCCACTGCCACAGATTTAATCATAGATGTCATCGAGGCGGCGGTTTTTATAGAGCTCGAGATCCGAGCCCTTGATGTCGCTCAAGCCATCGCCGGGAATCATGTTTTTGTATTTGCCTTTGAATGCGCTGTATTCGGAGCCGACATCGATCTTGCCGTTTTTGTTGAAATCGAACTTGGCGATCTGGTCGTTGTGGTAATTAGCCAGAGCCTGGCAGCGCTCATGGAAGGCCTTCACTTCGAGCTCATCGATCATGCCATTTTTGTTCTTGTCGAAATCGGCGCAAAACTTGATAAAGACATGGCGCGGCTGCCGGATCAGAGTTTCGGCATAATATTGCGTCGCCTTGGGGAACCAGGCCTTGATTTCCATGCTGGTGATTTTTTGGTCGTTGTTCGAGTCGGGATTCAAGCGGCTTTCGTAGGACTCCGGTAAGATTCTGTCTGGACCGGCAGAAACCAAAAGCGCGACGAGGAGAAGCCAGGGGGAAGTTTTCATCTTGAACCTCATGATTGGCGGTGACGGTGAAGGAAAAACCTGTCTCTAACTTGCCATCTCTCACGAAAATATCCTCCTGCGCTTTGCTTAGCGGATGAAGAGAGTTAGAATTGCCGCTGCATGTGGGAGACATTTTTATGCGAATGGGACAACTGGTAGCGGTGACGGGCACTTCGGTGCGCGTCTTGATGGCCGACCCATTGGCCACGGTGCTCCATGCCGGCTGCCTTGGCGGCATGCTTTTCATGGGTTGTCTGCCGACCATTTCCAATACCGAGCACAGCCGCATCCTGCGCGACCAATGCCTGAGCTTCCTCTTTCTCATCGTCTGCCTCTTCCTCGCCTTCGGTGCAGTGCGCACCGTGACCGACGACTTGCGCCGCGGCGCCGGCGACATCCTGGCCAGCCGCCCCTTGCCGAACTGGGTTTTGCTCACCGGCAAGCTGCTGGCCCTGCTGGCGGTCAGCGGCCTGATCTTCTCCTCCGGCGCCGCCGCCTACCTCTGCGTCAGCGAATTCGCTTTTGATGCCGAAGTCCTCGATGCCTCGGGCGTCGCTCTGATGACGCTCCTGCCGCTCGCCGGCTTGCTGCTTGCCGGCCTGCGCTCCTGGCTGCTGCGCCGCCCCTTCCCCGTCGCCGCCGGCCTCTTGATGAACCTCGGCGTCTTCCTCGCCTTAGGCATCCGCCTCCTCAGCGGCAACCGTGATCATTTCGACTGGAGCGCCCTGCCGGCCCTCGTCCTCCTCGCCCTCGGCGCCTGCGCCTTCGCCGCCTGCGCCCTCCTCGCCGCCACCCTCTTCGACAGCTTCCTCGCCCTCGGCGCCTGCCTGGCGGTCTTCTTCCTCGGCCTAGTGGCGGACGAGTCGCTGAAGCACCTGGTCACCTCGCCGGAGCTGCGCGCCGTCCTGCTCGCGCCCTTGCCCGACTGGCGCCTCTTCTGGGCCTTGGATGACATCGGCGAAGGCCTCAATGCCAGCGCCCGCCTCCTTCCCGCCTTCCTCCAGGCCGCGCTGATGAGCCTGTTTTCCCTCAGCCTCGCGTCTCTGGTTCTCGACCGCCGCGATATTCATGGAGCCCCCTGATGAACTTGCCGCAATCCCGTCCGCCGTTTTACGCCGGCATCGTCCTTCTCCTCGCTGCCGCGGCGACCGCCGCGAGCGCCTATTTCGGCCCCGCCCCGGCCGTCGCGGTGTACACCGCCGCCCTGGTCTTCGCCGGCAGCGGTGCCGTCGCCCTGATCAGCTCCTGGCACGCCTCTCTCGCCTATGCCGCGGCGGAGGAGCTCGAGCGCAGCCAGGACAAGGTCGAGGAAGGGCTCTTCACCAGCGCCGCCGGCCAGCACGGCAAGAGCCTCGCCAATTTCCGCAAATTTATCCTTCCGACTCTGCTCATCCTTCTCGCCGCCGCGGAGTTCGCCGTCCTCAACCGCCTGCTCCTGCAGCCGGAAGACTTCAAGCCCGACCTGGCCAGTGAGCTCAGCGCTTCGGCTCAGCTGATCCGCGCCAGCCTGCTTGCCGCGATGCTGGTCGTCGCCTTCATGGCCGGCAAGGTCCTGGCGGCGCAATCGCACGAACGCCGCCTGCCCTTCCTCCGCCCCGCCGCCGCGGTGCTGCTGTGGAGCTCGCTCGCCGCCCTGCTTGCCGCCCTCGCATGCCTCGGTGTCCGCTGGGGCCTGCCGCAATTATCGCGCGTCGCCGCCCTGATTCTCGGCGGTGCCGTCACCCTGCTCGCTCTCGAGCGGCCGCTGCTGTGGATGATGGACTTCTATCGCCCCCGCCGCCGCAACGAGGTCGAACACCCGTCCTACGACAGTCGCCTCCTCGGCCTGTTCAGCCACCCGCGCGGCGTCTTCGGCAACCTCGCCGAACTGCTCGAATACCAGTTCGGCGTCAAGGTCAGCGACAGCTCAGCCGCTAGCTTCCTGCGCCGCATCCTGCTGCCGCTCGCCGCCGTTCAACTGCTCAGCCTCCTCCTCCTCGCCAGCATCGTCCATGTCCCGGCTGATCAGTGCGTCATGGCCGTGCTCCCCGGCGGCAAACGTATCGAACTTGATCGAGGACTGCACCTGCTGCCGCCTTGGCCCCTGTCGGAAATCCGCCGCGAAACCAGCCGCAACATCGTGGTCACCCTCGATGCCGGCCCGGACTTCGCCACCACCGAAAAAGAAATGCTCACCAACGGTGAGTCCGTGCCGCTGCGCGACTGGAGTCACAAAGCTCTCGAAAAACGCGCCGTCCTCGCCGGTCCCGGCCGCGAAGGCGCCGTCACCCTCGCCCTGCTCGATGCCAGTATCGAATGCCGGGTCCGCCCTCGCACTCAGGACCGCCCGGGCGGCATCGCCGAATGGACCGCTTCTCGCGATGCCCGCAACGACATCCGCCAGCTCTTGCAAAGCGCCTGCACCCGCCTGCTCATCTCGCGCCCCGCCCGTCAGCTGACCGCCGCCCCGCCCGAGGAACTCGCCGCGGGCCTGCGCACCAGCATCCAGGCCGAAGCCGACAAGCTCAAGCTCGGCGCCGACATTCTCAACGTCCGCCTCACCCGCCTGCAGCCGCCCCCCGAAGCCGCCGAAGCCTGGGCCTACCTCCTCAGCGAAGAACAGGACGCCCGCCGCCTCTCCGCCGAAGCCAGCAGCTACGCCCTCGTCAGAGATGCCAACGCCAAGGTCGACGCGGCACGCATCCGCCTCAACGGCGAGACCGAAGTCCAGCGCCAGAAGCTCCTCCTCAACGCCAACAAGCAGATCCTCTCCGCCCAATATCAAGCTTGGACCGAGGTCCGCCCGCTCTACAAGACCCTGGTAGAGATGGATGCCTTTGAGCAGTCGATGCAAGGCCTGCGCAAATTCGTCAGCACCACGCCCCTGCCGCCGCGCCTCGACCTCGACCTGAAAAAGGCCCAACCCGATATTCTTTCCCTGGAGAAATGAGATGAATCTGCGTCAATCCCTCCCCGCCGTCGCCGCCGCTTTCGCCCTCCTCGGCGTCCTCTGCACCTGGCAGCTCCGCCTCGATGAAGCCGCCGTCCTCTCCACCTTCGGCAAACCCGAAGTGGTGCACGAGACCGGCCTCCACCTCCGCCTGCCCTGGCCGATGCAGAAGCTCGATCGCGTCGACCTGCGCCGCCAAGTGGTCGAAAGCACGCCGCAAAACATCGCCACCACCGACGGCACCCTGCTGATCAACCAATGCTCCGCCGGCTGGCGGGTCGAAACCCCCTTGCTCTTCCGCACCAGCCTGGGCAGCGTCGGCGAAGCCTCCGCCCAGCTCCGTGGCCTCCTCGAAGGCTGCCAGAACTCCGTCCTCCGCCATTGCGACATCAAAGAGCTCGTCGGCACCACCAGCACCCTCGCCGCGATTGAGGAAAAAATCCGCGTCGAATTCAATCGCAGCGCCCTCGAAAATTACGGCGTCACCTGCCACAGCCTCTGCCTGACCAAGCTCGCCGTCGGCCAGAAAAACGCCGAAAGCATCCTCGCCCGGATGAAACAGGAAATGCGCGGCGAAGCCGACGCCGTCAAGGCCAAGGCCGATGCCGACGCCCGAAAACTGCGCGATGACGCCGACGCCCGCAGCACCGCCCTGACCACCACCGCCCAAACCAAAGCCCGCACCGAACTCGGCGCTCTGCAGGCGGAAATCGCCTCGAGCTACAAAACCTACAACAACGACCCCGGCTCCCTCGACTTCGCCATCTTCCTGCGCAAATCCGCCGCTCTCGGCGAAGGCTTCAAAAGCCAGACCACTTGGTTCCTCGACCCCCGCACCCAGCCGGTCGACCTGCTGCGCGTCGCCGATGCCCTCCCCCTCAGCCCCGCCGCCGGAGCCCGCCCGTGAATCCCCCCCCGGGTCCAACCCCGCCCGAGCCTGAACTCAAGGGCCTGAGCGGCCTGGAGGATGCCCTCCGGACGGTCTTCATCGTCGTCAAACTGGGCATGATCGCTCTCGCCCTCGCCTTCCTTTTCAGCGGCGTCACCACCCTCGGCCAAAATGAAAAGGCCATCGTCCTGCGCTTCGGGCAACAGAAGGACGAGGTCCGCACTGAACCAGGCTTGATCTGGGCCCTGCCCTTCCCCATCGACAGCGTCGTCCGCCTCCCCGCTGGCCGCACCGACATCCTCGAAAGCAAAGCCTTCCTGCCGAAGGAAAGCGCCACCGAATCCGCCGGCGTCAGCACCGTGCCGCCCCCAAGCCTCAACCCGGCCCAAGACGGCGCCCTGATCTGCGCCGGCTTCGACCTCGTCCACTGCAGCGTCAAACTGAAATACCGCCGCAATGACCTGCGCCTCACCCTTCTCGACAGCGACGAGGCCAGCCTGCAGCGCGAACTGCGCAGCGCTCTCGAAAGCGCCCTGCTCCGCGCCGCCGTCGGCCTCAGCCGCGAGGATTGTCTCAAGCAGCTGCCGCTGAGCAGCGCCGCCACCGACATCCTTCGCCCCCGCGCCAAAGCCCTCGGGGTCGACATCCAACTGCTCGAAATCCGGGCCTTCCTGCCGCGCCAGCTCGATGCCGAATACAGCCAGCTCAGCAAAGCCCGCCAGGAAGCCGTGTCCACCGAATCCGCCGCCCAGACCTATGTGAAAAACGCGGAAGCCAACGCGATCAATGACGCCCAACGGGTCAGTGCCGAGGCAGGCAACCAGATCCTCAACCGCCGCGGCCGCGCCGAAGCCAACCTGAAGATCTTCACCGAACGCCTCGCCGAGTGGAAAAAAGATCCCTCCGCCACCCGCGCACTGCTCCTCAACGCGCGCTTCAAGGAAGCCCTCGACGCCGCCGAAGAAATCTACATCGTCGAAGAAGGTCAGGACATCCGCCACCTCGTCCCCCGCCGCGAACTGAAGCCGAACATCACGCCGAAGTGAGCTTGGTTTGAGCCTCCCGTTTGAATGTGCTCCCAATGTGGCTCGATCGTCCCGATCGAGTTGTGCTGCAGTGCTGACAATGTGGTTCGATCGTCCCGATCGAGTTGTGCTGCACTTGAGCTTCCCTCGATCGGGACGATCGAGCCACATTGAGCGCAGCCACCTTGAGCGCAGCCACATTGAGGTGCGTCAGAACACTCCCTTTCAGGGCTTGGCGTTAAGCTTTTCGACCATCTGGTTGTAAAGCTGGGTCCGCTCCTGCAGCAGTTTCTGGCACTCCTCGAGGCGCAGCAGAAGCTCGCGGTATTGTGCTGTGGTTTTATCGCGATCGGCGCTAAGCTCAGTCACGTTCTTGTTCATGGCGGCGATCCGTGCGTCGCGTTCGCTACTGGCGGTCTGCCAGGTTTTCACTTGCTGGCGGAGGTCTTGCAAGGTGTCGGCAAGGCGGCTTTTTTCGTCTTCGATCTGCCGTAGTTTCTGCTTGGTTTCGGTGCCGGAGCGGCTGCTGGCGCCGAGCTGGGAACGGAAGCTGTCGAGATCTTCCGTCAGCGCCTTCTTTTCGGTCTCGAGCCGGACTAAAATCTCGCCGCGGCGGAGCTTTTCGGCCTGGCCCGCTTCAAGCTGGAGTTTCAGCGAGCGGTTCTCACTCCATTGCAGGAGACAGAGAACGGCGAGCAGCAGGACGCCGAGAGCGTTGATCCAGTGCAGGCGTTTCATGGCGTCACCGGCTCGGTGGCGAGGGCGGCTTGATCGATGCCGGCGCGGCGGAGCAGATCGAGCAGGCCACTGACCTGGCGATGGCGAGATTCGGCATCGGCGCGGACGAGGACGCGAAGCTTGGGATTGGCGGCACGGGCCTTCACCACCAGGGCCTCCAGTTCGTGCGGCGCGAGCGGTTTGTCGCCGGCAAAAAACGCGCCATTGGCGTCGACCGCGACGACGAGGAGATCACGAGGCGTCTCGCTGGCGGCGGTGCTGGAGGGCGGCAGTTCGACCTTGTGGCTGCTCATCTGGATGATTTTCAGGCTGGCGAGCATGAAGGCGACGAGGAGAAAAAACATGATGTCGATCAAGGGGATGATCTCGATCCGGGCTTCCTGCTCACGGGGGAGCTTGCTGCCGAGGCGGACCGGCATCAGAGGGCCTCGCGGGCGG
>JAYTMY010000072.1:0-11160 GCA_043748535.1 Lentisphaeraceae bacterium
GACCGGGGTGAACTGGTTCGGTGCCGGATTGATGTTATAACGTATTTTTGACAGTGTAATTCAACTTGTGCGAGAAGAGAGGAAAAGTGGGGAGAACCAGATCATTAGACCTAAACAAGTGTGAGGCAGATGCCTTTATTCATATTTTGACTATGGGCGACAAAAAATCTCTCGCTGTATATGATAGCGATGGAGAGTGGAAAACACCTTCAAAACGCATAATGACGGAGGAGTTTGACTTCATAAAACTAATCGACAGTGTTGCCAAGATGACTGATGACAAGGTGCAATTTTTTATCGCCCATGTCACGGAAGATATGGCAGTTAAAATCTTATCAAAATTAATCGCCTCGGGTCGCGCACAATTCATTTGCAATAAATTCCATGAATTCAACCGCACTATAAAGTTAATTATTATTGTATCTGATATAGGTCTTGACGACGGATCAAAGGTAAAAATTGCAAAAAGTATTCTCCCCCATTTGCCTCTCGATCTCAACCTCAAGCAACACCCCAATGAGGATGCCACTGTGGCTTCATTTTGCGAATCGCAATATGATAGAGTTTTTAACTTCCTGAAAAGCATATCTAAATATGATGATGAAGCCGCAAAAATGTTTGTTGCGCCATTTTACAATCAGCAGTTCTCGTGGTCAACAAAATACCCACTTGGACAGGTGGTTTTTCATTTAGCCGACAAGGGAGATGACGCCATTTTGAAAATCATCCCGCAGTTAATCTTTATTAAGAACGATGGCGAGTTGCCATATTACAGTGACTCTATTTTAGCCCTTTCGAAACAGGGCTACTACCAAGAATTATCGGCCATTCTCCCTGAAATTTCCGCCCAACAACCTCCCTATTTTTCAGTTATCCCATTTATAGAAAATGAATCCTGTAAAAATAACGACGATTTCCTGCGCTTTCAAATCGAATATTATCGCTATAAAAATCATAGTTTTTTCAACAGCAAGGAAGACCTAATTACGGTATTAAGAAATAAATTTATTCCGATTCATGACAGTGAATGCTATTCATCCATACTATCAAATAGTCAACATTTGTTAAAAAATCTTAGCTCCAGTGAAAGCTTGGAAATAATCAAAAAAATAAACAATTATGAGGCCGCAAGTGCAATCATGGAAGCCAATCGACACTTAACAATGAGACCAGAATTCTACAAAGAGTGGACTTCATTTCCTATTAATAATAGAGTGGCTTCAATCTGTCTTGGCGTCAACGTGGATATGAAAGACGATAAAAACTATAAAGAGTGGCTAAAAAAAGTTATTGTTGATGACGCCGCAAGCCAAGATACTACACGCCGCATAATCGCCCTTTATTGTGAAAGTTTCTGCGATTACAAAACTGTCTTTAAAATCGACAAATTACGAAAAGTAATTGACGAGTGCCAAAACCCCACAACGGCTACTCAATATGCACATGAATTAATGTTGGTTAAACTGTATCATTCCCTAGGACAAAGAGATCGCCTCTATGACTTGGCAAAAAAAACAAATTCTATAAAAGTTGTGGCTTACGCTCTAAGTTATCTACCTCTGCAGGAAGATAAAATGTCCATTATAGATAATTTATTGACTGCCGCCAGACAGAATAGCATGGTGCAGTTTCGGTGCGATGCAATAGTGTTATTAGCAGACCAGTATCATCCGGATCCACGATTGCCGCTTTTGCTCACCCAGTCCTTGGCCGATCCTGAACACGAAGTGGCAATGACTGCGGCCCAACAAATCGTCTTGAAGAAGCATCCCGTGTCGCAAGAAACCTTGGCGACCATGAAGCGCCTTTGGACAGCGGACACCAATATAACGCGCAAGGTCCAACTGGAGTCTGCCCTAGAGAATCTCAAGGTCGGCACCCCCTAAGGCCATCATCGTTGCTTCCTCTCGGAGTCAGCCCTATGCCCCGTCACCCCATTCCCGCCGATCTCAGCCTCCAGCTCGATGCGCAAGTCGAGAAGCGGATCCATTATCACTGGCTGGGGCGGCCGCCAACCCGGGCCGGCCCTTGGCGGCAAACGAGCTACCCGGCATCGACTTCATCGGCTTCTGGCAGACCCGCCATCCGCAACTCGGCCCGCAAAATCGACCCAGCCCCTTGCGGGAAGTGCAGATCTCCTTCTATGAAAACCGCGGCGCCTTGCTTCATACCGCCGATGGCCAGCATCTGCTCCTCGATGACAACTCCCTCGTCCTGACACTGCCCTTCGACGCCAACTCCTACGAATCCCTGCGCGGCACCGGTTATTGGATCAACTGGGAACTTGGCATCGAAGTCCCCTGCGACGCCTGGATCTGGCCGTAATGGCTGAGCCTGACCCAAGCCGATCTGGCCGAGTTGACGCGGCTGTGGAGCCAACGTAGCCACCCGGTTTTCACCGCCACCACCGAGATGCGCGAGACCTCCATCGCCTGGCCATTGCGATCAAGAAACTCGAGGCCGGCGGTGACGACCTGTCGCGGCTGCAATTACTCCTCGGCAACCTCTTGTGGAACCTCCTGCAATTGCTCCGTTCGCACCAGGAAAATCCGGCGCCGGAAGCGCCGGACAACACCCTCATCGTTTTCCTCTCCGACAACGGCGGCGCCACGGCGCCCTCCGCGGCATGAAAGGCGAAAATACCGCACGCCCCCACCGCAACCTGTTCTGGCGATTCTCCAACGTCCAGGCCGTCCGCGATCTCGATCTGATGCTGATCAAGACCTTCGAGGAAGACGGCAAGGTCCACGCCGTCACTCTCTTCGACCTTGCCACCGATCCCGGCCAGACCAAAGATCTCGCCGCCTCGCGTGCCGCTGACCGCGACCGCCTGGAGAAGCTTCTCGAGGAATGGAACCAGACCAACGTCGAGCCCCGCGCCTTGGTTGGCAAAGGCTATCGCGACAATCTCCGCCGCAAACACGAAATGGACGTCATCGGCCGCGACGCGGAACGCAAGCTGCCGTAAGGGAGCGATAGAGCGGGACTCAGAGTTTCTTGTCGCGGTGAATCCACTGCCTGTCGATGCTGATCAAAGGAAAATAGAAAGCGCCCAAAACCGTGCATTTGGTATTGTGGCCGCCATCGATGGAGGCGGCTCTCTGCCAGTACAGTCCCTTGGGCGACCAAATCAGCTGATCCGGGAAAGACAAGCCGAAATCATACCGCGATTGGCCAGAACATGAGTAGACATAGTCGCCTTTGGCCGAGAGAATCCCATAGGACAGGAGATAGCCCAGCAGGATGCAGGCATAGGCGGCAAACCGTCTTCCGCTCCTCAGCAACCACGCCGCAACTGACAAGAACGCGATCAATCCGAAGCTCAAAATGCCCAGATAATCGTAGCCCTCGTGGCGCTCATCCGTGAAGTCCCAGTTCAAATTGCAAAGGGTGCAAATCATCAAAATCATCATCAACGCGAGCAGCGAATAGAGTGTAATCCGGATCCGCGGTCCGGTCACCTTGCCGCTCATGCTCAGCCCTTTTTCTTGTCCAGTGACGCCAAGGCTTTTTTCGCCCCTTCATCGCCCTGTTCGACGGCTTTTTCAAGCCATTTCCGGCCGGCCATTTCGTTGCGTTTGCATCCGGTGCCGCGGAGGTAACAGAGGCCGACATTGTATTGCGCCAAGGCGAGGCCTTGATTGCCCGCTTGCACCCAGAGTTTTAGGCCTTTTTGCGGGTCTTTGGTTCGGCCTTCACCATTCATGTAGCAGTCACCTAGGGCAAAAAGCGCTTCCGTGTCATTCTGCTCGGCAGCTTTTCGGTACCAGTTGGCGGCATCGATCGGGTCGACAGAGACGGCCAGACCAAGACTGAAGCAACGGCCGAGCTGGTATTGTGCTCCGGCGTGACCCGCCTCGGCCAATTCCTTGAAGCTGCGAAAGGCGGCATCGGGATCGGCCTTGGTGCCGAGCCCTTCGGCTTGGCAGATGGCGATGGCGTACTGCGATTCGAGATGGCCAAGTTCCGCGGCGCGGCCGAACAGGCGAAAGGCTTCGGTGGGGTTTTTCGCCGTCCCACGGCCGTTGACACAGCTCCACGCCAGCGCATAATGGGCGAGCACGAGTCCCTGGTCCGAGGCCTGGCGGAAGCAGGCGACAGCGGCGACGGGGTCGGCGGCGACGCCGCGGCCATCGAGATAACAGAGCCCGAGTCGGTACTGCGCGGACGACTGGCCGGCGTCGGCTTCTTTGCGGAAGCGGGCAAAAGCGGCGTCATCGCTTTCTTTGATTTCTGTGATCGCGACAGGAGCCAGGCTGAGTCCGGTGGCATCAGGCTGGGCGAGGAAAAGGAGGAGTGCGGTGAACATGTCAAACTCCGGATTTTAGGAATAAGTTTGCTCTGACGCAGGCTTGGTGCCAAAAATATCTGCGAGCTTATTCCGAAGACAAGCTCAAAGACTTGGGAACATCGACACGATGAGGCGAGTCTAGAGCTCTTGTAAAGGAGATTTAAAAATGAATCTTTTAGTTTCCGCGATTTTGATTAGCTCCCTCAGCAGCTGGGCCCAAGGCTTTCACGAGAGGGCGCCTAACAACTATTCAGAGGCGAGCGAGGAGAATACGGCGACGGCCCTGAATCGGCGTTTAGACGCCGGAGAAATGACGCTCGAGCCGAAGGGTGAGGGCGCTCGTCTGGCGGCGGTTCTGGCGGCTCTCAAGGTGCCGGCCTCGAGCCAGACCTTGGTGGTCAGCAAGACCAGCTTTCACCGCGATCTGATTTCGCCGCAGAATCCGCGGGCGGTGTATTTCGGGCCGGATGCCTATGTCGGCTGGGTCAAGGGTGCGCCGGTTTTGGAAGTGGCGGTGGGCGACCCGAAGTTGGGCCTGGTTTTCTACACTTTGGCCCAGGATCCGAAATCGCCGCCGCGGTTCCATCGCGAGGATTCCTGTCTTTCCTGTCACGGCACCTCGCGCACCGGCAACGAGCCGGGGCTGGTCTTGCGCTCGATTTACCAGGATGAAAAGGGGCGGGCGATTTCCTCGGCCGGCGAGGTCGATGTCGAGACCTCTACGCCTTTGGAGCAGCGTTGGGGCGGCTGGTTGGTGACGGGCAAGTTTAGCGGGCGCCATCGGGGCAACGGCATCGCGGCGAAAGTCGGCGAGGGCTGGGAAGTGCCGGCCTTTCCGGCCTCGGATCTGAAGGACTTCTCGAAGGATTTTGATGCCTCGGTGTATTTGCGTCCGGGCAGCGACATTGGCGCCCTGCTGGTTTTCGAGCAGCAGGCGACCCTGCACAATCTTTTGATCCGGGCGGCGATGCAGACCCGTTGCCTGCTGGCAAGCGACCGCGAGATCAACGAGCTGCTGGGCCAGAAGGGGCCGAGGGAGCAGAGTTCGCGGATCATCGAGCACTTGGCGGTGGAGATCTGTGCAGCTTTACTGCTCAAAGGCGAGCCCGATCTGGCACCGGCAAAAATCACCGCCGATGCCGGCTTTGCCGCCGAGTTCGCGGCGCAGTGGCCGAGCGGGGGCTCAGGCAGCCGTCTAGGAACCTTCGAGATGAACCGGCGCCTGTTTCAGCTACCCTTGTCACCCATGATTCACGCACCCGCATTTGAGGTCTTGCCGACCGAGTTGTCGCAGGCGGTGCTGAAACATTTGCGGGCTTCCTTGAGCGGCACGGAGTGGCCGGAGGGGGTGGCGCCCTTAAGCGCCGAGGCCAAGGCGAAATTGCATCAGCATCTCCAGGAAACGGTGAAAGGTTATTAAGCCTTGGGTCGCTGCCAGGAGCAGCCGAGGAAACCCTCGATCAGGAAATCGTCGCCGATGACTTCGTGGCGGCGATCCTGCAACAGCCAGGCGGCATCCAGTGAGCTCGGATCGGGACCGGCGACGGCGGGACGACTGCCCGCGCCGCCGAGGATTTTCGGAGCGATGAACCAACTGACCTGATCGACGCAGCCGGCAGCGAGCAAAGAAGCGGCGAGGCCGCCACCGCCTTCGCACAAAAGCCGGGTGACCCCCTGCGCTGCAAGAGCTGCTAGAACTGCGTCCCACTCGGCGGAGGAATCGGCTTGCAGACAACGTGCGGCGGCGCCGTCATCAAAGCGGAAAACCTTGAGCTCTGGTGAAAGCGATTCGGGGCGGCGGGTCCAGATCAGGCGTTGCGGCTGTTTCGGCCACTCGGGATCTTCGACCCGGAGCGACGGATCATCGAGGCGACAGGTGTCGCCGCCGACGATGATGGCTTCGGCGAGGCGGCGAAATTCCTGCACCCGAGCGCGGGCGGCGGGGCCAGTGATCCAGCGCGACTGGCCGGTCGCGGTGGCGATGCGTCCGTCGAGGGTGGTGGCCATTTTTAGATGGACCCAGGGTCGGGCTGACGAGATCCACTTGAAGAAGGCGTGATTGAGGGCCCAGCACTCATCCGGCAGGACCGGCCCGGCAACTTCGACGCCGGCCTGACGCAGGACTTCGAGTCCGGCGCCGGCGTGGGCGGGATTGGGATCGGCGATGCCGTAAACCACGCGAGCAATGCCGGCTTTGATCACGGCCTGCGTACAGGGCGGAGTTCGACCGCGGGTGCAACAAGGCTCGAGGGTGACGTAGAGGGTGGCGCCGCGAGGGTCTTCGGCGCAGGCAGCGAGAGCCTCGGGCTCGGCATGAGGCAGGCCGGCGCGGCGATGATGACCGCGACCGATGAGCCTGCCGTCCTTGACCACGACGGCGCCGACGGCGGGATTGGGCGAAGTCAGGCCGGCGGCGAGGCGAGCTTCGTCAAGGGCGAGCTGCATCCAGTAAGAGTCGTTCATGCGGGAAACCGGGTTGCGGGGTTGCGGGAGTTCAAACACTCGGCGGGAAGCTGACGAAGTCAACTGCGGGAAGCGAACAACCGGGATCAGGGGTGCCGATGAGCCAGCCGGACTGGCTTCGATGGGGCGAGCTGATGCAGAGGTGGACGTAGGCTTTCGACCATCGGCAGGCGGCGAGCCAATCGACGTCTTTCTGTCCGGCACGAATGGCAGCGGCGGCGGCGGCGAAACGGCAGCCAGTGCCATGTGTCGCGGGAGGATTCTTCAATCGCGGCAGACGCAGCAGCCAGGTTCGTCCTTCGGCAAAAAGAATGTCGGTCGAGGCGTCGCCGTCGGCATGGCCGCCTTTGAGGAGCGCGGCGCAGCCGTGGCGAGCCGCGAGTTCGGCGGCAGCCTGGGCCTGATCGGCGAGGGTGGAGAGGCTGCGTCCGAGAAGGAATTCTGCTTCCGGCAGGTTCGGCGTGATCAAGGAGGCCCGCTCAAACAATTGCGGCAGACGAGCTTGGCCGGCCGGGGATAACAAGGCGCGTCCGGAAGTCGAGATCAGCACCGGATCAACAACCAGGGGGACACCCGCCGGGATTCCTCTCAGCAGGGCGTCGATATGGGCTGCGCTAGCGAGCATGCCGGTCTTCACGGCGCCAAGATGGAAGTGATCGGTGACCGCAGCGATCTGGGCGGCGAAGACTCGTGACGACACCGGATTCACCGATTGCACCGCCCGGGGATTCTGCGCCGTATTGGCGCTGATGGCGCAGCAGCCGTGGACGCCGAAGTGGCGGAAGGCGAGCAGATCGGCCTGGACGCCAGCTTCACCGCCGCTGTCGCTGCCGCCGGCGGTCAGGCAGACGGGCATATACTCTTCACTCTGAGGCATTGCAAAGGTTCTCCATGGGGCCTAATATAGACGCAGGCCGAAACTGAGACTGGTGACGCCGCAAGGAGGACTATGAAGAAGTATTTCAAATGGGCGGCCGCGATCGCCCTGATGTTCCTGTTCACCTCCTGTGAATGGTCGCGCTGGATGAAATTCCGCGACCAGATGGCAGACAAGGTCTACGCCCAGAACGCGACGGTGGAAATCGTCGAACGCCGCGGGGTCATCCATCTCAGCAATCCGATTTTGACCGGTGCCGACATTCGCTTGGTGACCCAGAAGGAGCCCACCCTGACCGCCAAGGAGAATGGCCTCCTACGTGAGACCTGGGTCTGCCGGCGCGAAGGCGCGAAGCGTCGCGGTGCTGGTGACGACATGGAATTCATGATGGGCTACAATGCCCTTGGGACCATCGACTTGTTCAAGGCGCCGGTGCAATTTGCCACCATGTTCAAGAGCGATCTGGCCAGCTATTCCAAGGCGGCGCAGTGTTCCTTCATCGGCAGTGTCAAGGTGTTTTCCAAGGGAGTGGAGTCCGAGCTCCCTTATGAGAAAGGCAGCAGCCGGATCTGGCCGGACAAACCGAGGATCATCGCGGCTTACGGGGCTGCCGACAAAGATGAAAAAGACGTCCTCACCTACAATTATTACGTCTCTCCCGCCGCCGGCGAGAAAGACGACGGTAAGACTCCCGGCCGGCAGATCCGGATGGAATTCAGCTTCGACAAGAAGGGCCTGCTTGACGTCTGCAAGATGTTTCTCGGCAGCACCGAATTAAGCCTCGATCTGGAGGTGGACTGATGAGCCTGATCCACGCAGAAGACGAGCCCTTGTGGGAAGCTCTCACCTCGGCCCATGTCGCCGATGATGAGGTTCTGGCTCTCGCCTTCCAAGATGCTTATGATCAGAAAATCAGTCCAGAACAGGAGGTCGTCGACCGTGGCCTGCTCAGCGAAGAAGAGCTGGCGATGCTGTTGTCAAAAAACGCCGGTACGGTGGCGGTTGATCCTTCGCAAGTCACCCTGACGGAGGCACTCTTAAACACCATGCAGTCAAGCTTGGCGCATAAGTTCAAAATCCTCCCTTGGGCCGATGATGGCGACACCCTTTTTATCGCCTGTATCAACCCACTTCGTCCGCATTTACAGGAAAGCCTGAAGAACCTCCTGCGCCGTGAGGTGCAGCTCCTAGCGGCTCCCGCCAGCACCCTCGAAGAAGCGATCCAGCGTTCCTATGGGGAACTTGAATCCAGCTCCGCCCTGAGCAACTTCACCATTGTCAGGAAAGACGATGATGACGATGACGACGATGATGATGACAAGGGCGTCGTCGCCGAGAGCGCCATCACCCAGTTGGTCGAAGCTATCATCATGCAGGCCATCCGCGAACGGACCAGCGATATCCACATCGAGCCTTTCGAGCATGAAACCCAAGTGCGGATGCGGATCGACGGCACCTTGGTGGAAACCCACCGCCAACCGCGACTTTTGCATAACTCGATCTGCAGCCGAGTCAAGGTCCTCGCCGGCCTCAATGTCGCCGAATCGCGCCTGCCCCAGGACGGCAGGATTGAATTCCGGATTGACGGACGATCAGTCGACTTGCGGATTTCGACCCTGCCGGTCCGCCATGGTGAGATGCTGTGTATTCGCGTCCTCGATCGCAGTGGCAGCGTCCTCAGTCTCGATCGCATCGGACTGCCGGAAGATCTGGTCACCGGCATCCGCCGGCAAGCCACCCGTCCGACCGGGATTTTCATCGTCACCGGTCCCACTGGATCGGGCAAATCGACCACCCTTTACGCGGCCCTCTGCGAGCTCAACGTCAGCACCGACAAAATCCTCACCGCCGAAGACCCGATCGAGTACGAAATCGACGGTATCGTGCAAGTCCAGGTGCATGATTCCATCGGCCTTGGCTACTCCCGTTTGATCCGCGCCTTTCTACGTCAGGACCCCGACCGCATCATGATCGGGGAAATCCGCGACACCGAGACCGCCGCGATGGCGATTCAAGCCGCCCTCACGGGTCACATGGTTTATTCGACACTTCATACCAATGATGCACCGGGAGCGGTGGCTCGTCTGCTCGACATGGGGGTCGAGCCCTTCCTCATTGCGGCGGCGATGAATGGCGTTCTGGGGCAGCGTCTGCTGCGCAAGATTTGCGACGGCTGCAAGGCTTCCTACAAGCCGGAGAAAACTGAGGTCGACGCTTTGGGTCTGGGGCAGAATGAAGTCGATGCTGGTTTTTTCTATGGTCGTGGCTGTGCCAAATGCAATATGACGGGCTACCGTGGTCGTGTGCCCATTCAAGAACTTCTTGAGTTTACGCCGGAGATTAAAACTTTGGTGTTGCGCCGCGCTCCGACCTCGACTATCCGCCAGCAGGCGGTCCGGCAGGGAATGGTGCCGATGCGACTCCAAGGAGCTCGACTGGTAGTGACTGGCGTAACCACTGCCGAAGAAGTGCTGAAATACACTTGAACCCAGGGGAGCTGCAAATGATCGAGATGCATGAGCTGCTGCAGTTGGTGCTTGATGAAGGTGCTAGCGACTTGCACTTGACGGTCGAATCGCCGCCGGTCTTGCGGATGCGTGGTGAGATGGTGCCGCTGGATACTGATCCACTGACGGCAGAAGACACCGAGCGTTTGATGAAAGCGATCACTTCCGATGCCAACCGCATCCGTCTCAACGAGGTCGGCGGCGCTGACTTCGGTTTCGCCTACGGTGAAGCGGCTCGCTTTAGGGTCTCGGTCTTCCGTCAGAAAGGTCGTATCGGCCTCGTTTTGCGGACGATTTCCAACAAACTTTTGACTCTTGAGCAGATCGGTCTGCCGGCTTCGATCAAGGACCTTCTCTATAAGCCCCGCGGTCTCATTCTCGTCACTGGCCCTACCGGTTCCGGCAAATCCACCACCCTCGCCTCGATGCTCAACATCATCAACGAGGAACGGGCGGCGCACATCATCACCATTGAAGACCCGATCGAATTTTATCACCCGCACAAGCGTAGTCTGGTGAACCAACGGGAAGTCGGCGCCGATGTGCCGTCCTTCGCGGAGGCTTTGCGCCGCGCCCTGCGCCAAGACCCGGATGTCATTCTCGTCGGTGAAATGCGCGACCTCGAAACGATTTCAGCAGCCGTCTCCGCCGCCGAAACCGGCCACTTGGTTTTTGGCACCCTGCACACCACCGGTGCGGCTGAAACCATCGACCGTATCGTCGACGTCTTCCCGACCAACCAGCAGCAGCAGGTGCGCAGCCAGCTCGCCGCCGGCTTGGAATGCGTCGTTTCCCAGCTCCTTCTGCCGCGCATCGATAAACCCGGTCGCGTCGCCGCCTTTGAAATCATGATCAAAACTCCTGGTATTCAGTCCTTGATACGAGACGCCAAGACTTTCCAGGTCGCTTCTCATATCCAAACTGGCGCCAAGTACGGTATGAATACTTTGGATTCCCATCTTTTACAATTGTTTGAATCGGGTATCATCTCCTATGCCGAGATGATCACCAAGTGTAAAGAC
>JAYTMY010000073.1:0-9226 GCA_043748535.1 Lentisphaeraceae bacterium
TTGGCCAATTCCACATCGATCTTGGCGCCGTCGTCTTTGGGGATCAAGCCGCATTGGGCGAGCATGCGGCCATGGGCCTTGAGGCCGACGATGTCGTAGGGCAGCAGGGCGTTGTCGTAGTCGAGATTGGTCTTGAAGCAGATCTCGTGGAGGCGGGGGTTGAACTTGTCAGCACCGGGATTAGCGGACCAGATAGCCATGGGGAAATTCCTTGTTGTTGATTTGAGCGCCGGAAATGTAGCTCTTCTGGGACCGGCAACTGCGGTGGCACAAGCCAAAATGGCGGGTTTTCATGCGACTTTTATAAAAAATCTCAAAAACCATTTGCCAATCAATCCCTTTAGGACGTAGATTGAGTTTCGGATACTTATCCACAAACCCAATCATGGAGTGAATACAAATGAGAAATGGTTACTACGACGACATGGGCCTGAATACCCCGGTGGCAGAAGCGCTGCCGGCAGACCGCGCCACCTTCATCCGCAAGACCTACATGCACCTTGCCGGTGCGGTTGCCGTCTTTGCCGCAGTGGAAACGCTTCTCTTCGCCAGCGGCATCGCCACCAGCATGATGCAGGCACTTGCGGGCACTGGCAAAATCATGATGATCGGCATCCTGGTCTTGGCGATGGCAGGAAGCTGGGTCTCGCAAACCATGGCAGCCAGCCAAAATCGCGGCACGCAATACGCGGGTCTCGCCCTCTACACCGGCCTGAAAGTTGTCATGTTCATGCCCATTCTCTACATCGCCGCCGTCAAGTGCCCTGGCGTTATCGCCAAGGCCGGCGTCATCACAGGCCTCCTTGTTGCAGCTCTTACCGCTGTCGTCTTCACCACTCGTAAAGACTTCTCCTTCATGGGCACCGGCCTGATGATCTTCGGCTTCATCGCCATGGGCGTCGTCATCTGCGGCTTAATCTTCGGCTTCCAGCTCGGCGTCTGGTTCTCCGCCTTGATGATCATGTTCGCCGCCGGCATGATCCTCTACAGCACCTCGAACATCCTGCACAACTACTCGACCGAGAACTATGTCGGCGCTTCGCTTGAGCTCTTCTCCAGCGTCATGCTGCTCTTCTACTACATTCTGCGCCTCTTCATGGGCAGCCGCGACGAATAAGTCGCTGCTTTCCCCTCACGCCCCAGCCCGAGCGGGCTGGGGCGTTTTTATTGACTCCTTCCAGACTCGCGAGTCATGCCGCTTGTTGAGCTCAAATCAGTTGAGCAGCAGAACAAGCCGGCTGAAGCCGGGACTACAAACTTGAGCTCAAAACGAAGAACTCGTGAATGCAGGCTGATTGCCTCAGACGCTGAAATATCGCACCTTGATGATGACATATCGCAATGGTCAATCGACTATAGCCGCCCTATCTTGGAGCAGATTTCCCGACGCAAGACATAAAGGAATGACTGATGCACACTCGCCGCAAAGTCGCCATCATCCTGCAGCTCTGGCACAATTACGACCGCTGCATTCTCGAAGGCATCGCCTCGTGGTGTCGCGAAAACCGCAACTGGCTGGTCTTTGTCGAGGAGATCGCCCAAACTCGCGTCCCTGAGCTGAAAGACCGGGGGTTCGACGGCTTGATCGTCAACTTCGACATAGCTGACATCGGCAAGGCCCTGCAAGGCCTGGAGATTCCGGTGGTTGGGCTCGGCGGCGGCGCCGGCGATTACGACATCCCTAGCAAAATCCCCTACATCGCCACCGATAATCACCAGATCGGTCGCCTCGCCGCGGAGCACTTGCTGGAACGCGGATTGCGCCATTTCGCCTTTTGTGGCTACCCGCGTAGTCGGACCAATCCTTGGGTGCAGGAACGCGCCGAAGGATTTACTGCCCGTCTCGCCGAGGCGGGTTACGAGTGCCCGCTTTTCAAAGGCAGTTTCCTGCGTCCCGAGCAATGGGAAGGGACGCAGCGCGAACTGGTCGCCTGGCTCGAAGCTTTGCCCCGTCCCCTCGGCATCATGGCCTGTTTCGACGCCCGGGCCCGGCAAGTCCTGGAAGCCTGCCGCAGTCTGGATCTGAAAGTCCCCGATGAGGTCGCGGTCATCGGCGTCGACAACGATGTCATCTGCGATCTCGCCGATCCGCCCTTGAGCAGTGTCGAACAAGGCTGCCGTCAGATCGGCCGTCAAGCGGCGATCACCTTGGCGGAATTGATGGACGGCCATGAGCTCGACACCCTTTTCCGCCGCATGCCGCCCTTAGGCATCGTCAAGCGCCAATCCACCGACCTGATCTATGTCGATGACCCAGGAGTCGCCGAGGCCTTGCGCCTGATCCGGCAAGGAGCTTGCAGCGGCCTGCAAGTCAGCAGTCTGCTCGACAAGCTGCAGATCAGCCGCAGCACCCTCGATAAACGCTTTCGTGCCGCCATCGGACGCAGCGCCGACGAAGAAATCCGCCGCGTCCGTCTCGACACCGCCAAAGACCTTCTCTGCCGCACCGATCTGCGCCTTCACGACATTGCCATTCGCGCCGGTTATTCGCACGAACAATATCTCAGCGCGGTCTTCAACAAAGAGCTCAAGATGCCCCCGGCCCAGTATCGCCGCGAACAGCGCGAAGGTTCGGCCGTGCCGCGGAGCTGAGGCGGCTTGCGCTTCGCGATTGAGAGCTTAGACTTGTCGCGCCGACGCCAGGGGGCTGCCGCTGCCAACGCAAGTTGGGAGAGGAAAGTCCGGACACCGCAGAGCAGGATGTCTTCCTGAAAGAGAAGATACTTGGGACCAGACGCCCAGGGAAGGAAAGTGCCACAGAAATCAGACCGCCACTCCCGCAAGGGAAGGTAAGGGTGAAAAGGTGAGGTAAGAGCTCACCGCCTGCCGGAGAAATCCGCAGGGCAGGGCAAACCCCATCCGGTGCAAGTCCAAATAGGGGGCAAGATGCGGCTCGTATCGATTCCCGCAAGGGAGATAGCCCCGGGTACTGGACGCATAGTCAAATGGTAGCCGCTCCGCAAGGAGGCACAGAATCCGGCTTATACCTGTCGTCGGTCTTTTTTCTCTTCAGCCCGGTCGCAAGACCGGGCTGATTTCTTGGCTCTCAATCAGTTTTTGCCTTCCTTCTTGGCGGCCTTTTCTGCATCCTTCTTCTCTTTGGCTTTGCTGGCTGCCTCGCAGGCAGCTTTTTCCTCGTCGCTCAGCTTGCCGTCGCCGTCCTTGTCGAATTTCTTCAGCATTTTCTCTTCGGTCTGCTTCTTGGCTTCCGCTTCCTTGGCTGCTTTTGCCGTGGCTTTTTCTTCGTCGTTAAGCTTGCCGTCGCCGTCCTTGTCGTATTTCTTGATCCAGTCGTCAAGCATTTTCTTCATGGCTTCTTTGCGAGCGGCTTTTTCTTCGTCACTGAGCTTGCCGTCGCCATCTTTGTCGTATTTTTTGTCATTGCCCTTGAGGCCTTCGGCCTGGGGCTCCGACTTCTTGGTTTCTGCGGCTTTGCCTTCTTCGGCACTGAGCTGGGGGAGCAGGGAAAGAGCAAGGAGGGTGGCGAGAGGAAGCATGTGCATCATGGACTCCGTGGCTTGTATGGATTCGCGGAACGCCGGATTGGCGGCCTCCAAAAGATAGACAAAAATACAATTATTTAAAGGAGACCCAGAAAAAAATCGACCTGCATTTCACTCGCGAGTCAAGTTTTTGCTGCTCGGCGCACCTGGGAGCCCCGGCCTCCGTGCCAATTATATTGCGCTCGTCGCGAAGCGACGGTGTGATTGTAGCCGGGGCTTTCAAGCCCCGGTACTTTTGTCAATGGATTTGGCGTCGCGGCAGCGACGCGGTGACAGATGTGTTCGGGTGTGCGCCTTCTACATCGCCACCGCCAAAATGTCATCCTGTCGCTTCGCGACGGCGATTCAACCTCCATCTTATCCGGGGGTTGAAACCCCCGGCTACACTCATCCTGTCGCTTCGCGACGCACAAACCAAACACAAATAGACTTGCACAGGCAGAAAAAAATCGACCTGTATCCATCTCAGGAATCAAGAGTTCTGCGGGAGTGAGGAGGGAGCAAACACCTTGACCTCAGGAAATCCCGGACTGGCCGAGTTCCGCCTCAAGGCGGCGTTCCGCTTCAATGGCGAGGATCTGGTCGAGCAGCGGCCCCAAGGAGCCGGAAACGATGGCTCCGAGGTCGTGGCGGGTGATGCTGTAGCGGTGATCGGTGCAACGCGACTGCGGGAAGTTGTAGGTGCGGATGCGTTCGGAGCGATCGCCGGTGCCGATCTGGTCGAGGCGGGCGCTGGACAGACGGGCGCGTTCGGCGAGAATGCGTTGCTCAAGGATGCGCGAGCGCAGGATTTGCATCGCCAGATCCTTGTTGCTGTGCTGCGAACGGCCGGCCTGGCAAAAGACCACGGTACCGGTGGGCAAGTGAGTGATCCGCACCGCCGAGTCAGTCTTGTTGACGTGCTGGCCACCAGCACCGGAAGAACGGGTGGTTTCGATCCGCAGATCGTCGGGATCGAGCTTGACGTCGATCTCTTCTGCTTCAGGCAGGACGGCGACGGTGACGGTCGAGGTGTGGATTCGCCCTTGGGTCTCGGTGGTGGGGACGCGTTGGACGCGGTGGACCCCGGATTCCATCCCCATTTCCTTGAAGACATCCTGACCCTTGACCGAGAAGGCGATCGACTTCAGTCCCCCGAGGTCGCTGGAGCTGTGTTCGAGGACTTCGCAGCGCCAGCCTTTGGCGGCGGCGTAGTTCATGTACATGCGCGACATCTCTTCGGCGAAGAGGCCGGCTTCGTCGCCGCCGGCGGCGGGGCGAATCTCGATAATACAGTCGCGCGAGTCCGAGGGATCGGGCGGGGCGACAAAGGTCTTGAGCTGGCTTTCGAGCTGCGGGATCTCTTCTTCCAAGGCGGCCATTTCGTCGCGTGCCATTTCCGCCAAATCGGGATCGCTCGCCATATCCTTGGCTTGCACGAGGTCCTGTCGCGCCTGCAGCAAGCGGGCGTGAGTGCTCAGCGCCTGGCTCAGGCGTTGATGCTCGCGGGTGAGATCACTGAACTGCTTGCGCGATCCGATGGCTTCCGGCGACGACAAAAGCGCCTCCACTTGGCGGTGGCGGCTTTCCATCTGGCCGATGCGGCTGGCGAGGCGCTGAAGGAGATCCATGCAGGGGGTGTAGGGGTTGGAAGGGTTGTAGGGGTTGTAGGGGTTAGAAGGGACTGCAGAACCCCTTCTTCTTGAAGCCTAAAACAACAAAATCCGCCGGGGTGCGGCGGACTTTGTCTGAGAGCAACCGTGAAGAATTACTTCTTCTTGGCGGCAGTAGCGGCGGCGGCGGGAGCGGCCTTGGCGTAGCGGCGGTTGAAAGCGTCGATACGACCTTCCAAGTCAGCGCTGCGGCTGTTGCCGGTGTAGAAGGGGTGGCACTTCGAGCAAATGCCGACGCGGGCTTGCTTGCGGGTCGAACGGGTTTCCCAGACGGTACCGCAGGCGCAGGTGACGGTGGCGGGGTGGTATTCGGGATGGATTTCAGCTTGCATGTGTAGAACCTTTTGATTTCAGGCGGTGATCTTTGGGCCGCGTATGTTACCCCGCTTTCTTCAAGCGGCAAGTCGTTTCGGCGAGTTTTTTTTGACTTACTTGAGGAAGCCGGGTTTGTGAAGGCCGCATTCGCGCTTTTCGTTGGCCTTGGCGGCGTCGAAGTAGCGTTTTTCATCCGGCAGTCCGCGTTCTTTCAGGTAGGCTTCCATCTGAGCTTCGCTCCATTCAAAGACGGGATTGACCTTGAGCAGGCCATTTTCGTCGCTGATGATGTCGAGGGTCTGACGGAAGGGGTTCTGCTCGCGGCGCAGTCCGGTGATCCAGACCGCAGGTTTGAGCTCAGCGAGACCACGGCGGAAGGGCTCGAGTTTGACCTGTTCGGAGAAGGCGTGTACGGCGGAATCTTCCTCGGGAGTGGGGTTCTCGGGCAGCAGCGGCACCGGGCCGAAAAGCGCGTCGCGACGGGCGGCGGTCATCAAGGGATTGAAGATCTTCAGGTTGAGCTTGAGCTGCTTCTCGACCTTGTCGGCAAGGTGATAGGTTTCTTCCAACATGTAGCCGCTGTCGGCCCAGAGCACTGCCATGTCGGGCTTGGCGCGGACGCAGAGGTCGAGGATGACCGCTTCGAGGGGACGGAAGTTGGTCGAGACGATGACCGGTCCGCCGCGCAGAACGGCTTGGTCGACGGCCCAGCGGACGATGTCGAGGGGATGGCTGCTGCGGAACTGCTGATTGATCTTCTGGCTGTCCATGATTTCTCCTTGGGATGTGTTCCCCGCCATCCTAGAAGCTGGAAGCCAGACTTCCAGCGACTAGGACAGACTCGGGTCAGTTCACCGTGTTCAAACGCTCAATGGGGATGAAATCTACTCCACCCCGCAAGCCCGCAGCACCTGCACCAGGCCGACGCTGAGGAGCCAGGCGCCGCCGGTGAAGGCGACGAGCTGGATGATGGCCAGTTTCCAGCCGCCGAATTCGTTGCGGGCGACCGCGACAGTGGGGAAACACTGCAGGGCGATGGTGAAGAAAAGCAGCAGACCGAGGCAGGTCGACAAGGTGAAAATTTTGCGCCCATCGGGGAATTTGGCGGCCGACAGAGCATCGACGGTGCGCAGGGTGATAATCCTGTCTTTATCCTCATTGTCATCATCGACCTTGACATCGACCTGGTACATCGCCTGGAGGGCGGCGATGAAGGTTTCGCGGGCGGCGAAACCACTAGCGAGGGCGACGCTGCCGCGCCAGTCGAGGCCCATCGGTTCGACCAGGAATTCGGTGTGGCGGCCGATGTCGGCGGCGTAGGATTCCGCCATCAACTCGCCTTCGTTTTTGCCTTCATGGTAGGGCAAATGAGTGACCAGCCAGAGAACGCAGGAGATCACCGTGATCGCCGGGGTGGCCTTGCGGAGATACAACGAGCCACGCTGCCAAAGCTGGGAGAAGACGACGCGAAGGAGCGGCAGACGCAACTCGGGAAGCTCAAGCTGCAGAGCACTGCGGCCGCTGCGGAAGGTCGGCAAACGGCTGAGCAAAGCGGCGGCGATGCTGCCGACGAGGAGCGAGAAGAAATACAGCCCGGCCATCGCCAAGCCTTGGAAAAAGACCATCGAATCACTGCCTTTGAAAAGGAAATAAATGAACAATCCATAGACCGGTAGACGGGCGCTGCAGCTCATCAGCGGCACGATGAAGACGGTCAAGAGGCGCTCGCCGGGGTTGCGAATGGTGCGGGCCGCCATCATCGCCGGAATAGCACAGGCGAAGCCGGAAAGCATGGGTACAAAGGAACGCCCGTTGAGACCGATCAAGGACAGCGGCTTGTCGATCAACATGGCGCCGCGAGCCAGATAGCCGCTGTCTTCCAAGAGTCCGATGATCAGGAAGAGAATGAAGATCTGAGGCAAGAAGGTGAAGGCCATGCCAAGACCGCCGACAAGGCCGTCAGCGAGGAAGCCCGTGAGCCAGCCGGGGAAGGAGGCGACAACTTGGCCGAACTTGAGGAGATCCAAGAAGGAACAAAGCAGATTGCCAAGCCCAGTGCCGCAGGCGGCAAAGCCACTTTCCATGCCATCGGAAAAGGCCTTGCCAAGCTGCACCGGCTCCAGTGCTTCCAAGGGAGCCTTGATGTGATTGACCAAGACGCCGAAGAAGCCGCCGATGAATTCCATAAAGGGTGCCGCCATCCAGAAGACCGAGGCAAACAGCAGGCTCATGATCAAGCCGAAACTGAGCAGCCCGAAAATCGGATGAAGCAGCAATTTATCGGGATCACGACGCCTGACGACTTCGCCGATCTGCTGCAGGCAGGGAGCCACTAGGCTGTCGAGCTCGGAAAATTCCGTTTTTAGATCGGCTTCGGAGGTCTCGGGCAGGCGCTGGGCAGGAGCATGTGCACCTAAGCTCTGCGCCGCAATGGCCGCCGCGACCTGACGGCCGGAGTCCGGATTGTGGTTGTCGACCATGATGGCAGGCAAGCCGAGGGCTATTTCCAAAGAATCGAGATCAAGCTTTTCACCGTGGGCGGCCAAACGGTCGGCCATGGTAACCACAAGCAAGAGCGGGAAGCCGGCGCGTTTGAGCTGCTGCACGAGGTGCAGGTGACGCGCCAATTGAGTGGCATCCACAACCGCGACGACAAGCTCGGGATTCTCTTGGTAAAGATGCTCAACCGCGACTTTCTGCTCCGGCGACGGCGCATGCAGCGAAATGACCCCCGGAGTGTCGCTGACTATAGCTTTCAAGCCAAAGACCGGTCGCAGCGAAGCCTGGCGAAACTCGACGGTTGAGCCGGAGTAATTGGCAACTTCCGCACGGCCCGTGGTGATGGCGTTAAAAAGGGTCGATTTGCCGGCATTCTGGCCACCGAGGAGAATGATCCGACGCACGGGCGACTCGCTGGCGGCGCTCATCGCAGCACCATTGCAGCTTCGACTTTGCGCAAAGCGATGCGGGTGCCACGCAGCTCATAAGCGAGAGGTTCACCAAAGAGGCTTTTGGCGACCATTTTGACCGCGGTGCCGGGGACAAAACCAAGCTCGAGCAACTCCCGACGCAGCTCCGGATCGCCGCTGCTCTGAAGTCCACTGACAATACAGGATTCTCCGCAGGCCAAATCGGCCAAGCTCGCAAGTGTGCTCATTTTCTCTTCTCCTTGATTTTATGAGGCAAGTTAAAACTTGCGCAGCATTCGTCAAGGAGTTGAGACGCAGTTTCATTATCTCCGAAAATGGAGCTTATCGGCGGATTTGGCGCTTGAAGTCGCGGATGATCTCTTGGTTTTCTTCCGAAACCGGAGCGTTATCACTCTCGGTGTTGCCGCGGCGCTTGTCGAGCTTGTCTTCGCCGGCCTTTTTGATCTCGACTTTTTGGTCGTAAACTTTGTCGTCGATTTTGCTATTGGGAGAGGTTTTGGCAGACTCGCCATTTTTACTAGGTGCGGACTCGCCCTCAGGACGGGAGCCCTTGCCCGAGCCATCGAGATCTTTGACTTTGGCATCGGTCTTTTTGTTGTGCCCTTCGGTTCTTCCGACGGCTTCGCCATTCTGATCTACTTTGGCTTCATCATCTTCTTTTTGGGTGGCATCGCCGCTTCCGCCTTGACCGCCCTTGGTGCCTTGGCCTTGACCCTCGCCTTCTTTGCCCTCGCCTTCTTTGCCTTGGCCTTCTTTGCCTTGGCCTTCTTTGCCTTGGCCTTCTTTGCCTTGGCCTTCTTTGCCTTGGCCTTCTTTGCCTTGGCCT